>DASUDU010000326.1:0-3539 GCA_036275435.1 Usitatibacteraceae bacterium
GCGCCAGGCGGTGTTCTGGATGGTGTACCAGCGCGAACCGCCGTCAGCGCTGTAGACGTACCACGTGCCGAATACCAAATCGGCAACCTGTGCGCTTTGCACGAAGGTCAATCCCGAACCGTTGGTCGAGGGCTCGTACCAGACGCCGGTGATGTCTGCGCGCGGCCGGTTGTCGGACGCGGCGCGCACGTCGATCACCGCCTCGGCGAGATACTCGCCCAGGGACGTCTTGGCCAGCAGGCGGAACCGGCCGCGCGATGCAGGGGTCAGCGTGACGGTTTGCGAGTACGGCGCAAAGGCGGCGGTGCATGGTGCCAGTGTTTCCGGCAGCGCCAGCGTCACGGTGTACAGGGTCTCGCCGGCGGAAAAGCCAATGCTGCTGCTCGCGCCGACCGGAATGCAGCCGTTGTTCCACATCCCGGAAACGGTGATGACCCGCGCGCTGCCGGCATCGGCCATGGCTGGCATGATCGCCACCGCCGCCGTGCGGCCGGGGAAGGGCAGAGCCTCCTGCGCTGTTGCCGGAAACGCGAAGTGCAGGGCAGCAAACCACGCCGTAGCCCAACGCCAGGCGCTGCGTGCCATGCGGGTTTGCATGCGGCCGGACTTGCCAGTGGGCCGGACCACCTTCATGTCGCCAAGTGTACCCGGGCAAATGTTGCCGCGTCGACCGGCACGCCATGCAGGTAGCCCTGGTATTGGTCGCAGCCCATCTCGGCCAGCCGCGCACGCTGGGTATCGCGCTCGACGCCTTCGGCGACCACCGTCAATTGCAATGAGCGCGCCATCGCAACGATGGCCTCGACGATGGCGTTGTCGTCAAGACTGGTTTCGAGTTCATGGACGAAACTGCCGTCGATTTTCAGGGTGTCCACCTGGAACCGCCGCAGGTAGGCCAGCGAGGAATACCCGGTGCCGAAATCGTCGATGGCGATGCGCACACCGAGCTTGCCGAGCTGGCGCAGGGCGTCGGTCGTTTCCAGGGCGTTCTGCATGAGCATGCTTTCGGTGATTTCCAGCTCGAGCATGCCCTTGCCGAGCCTGGCCTGCGCCAGCGCATCGTGTACGGTCTTCGACAGGCTCCGATCGAATTGCCCGACCGACAGGTTGACCGCCACCGGGACCTCGCGGCCGGTCTCGGCGAGCCAACTCGCCGCCTGCTTGCAGGCGGTCTCGAGTACCCAGCGGCCCATCGGAATGATCAGACCGGTCTCCTCGCAGATCGGTACGAACTTTGCCGGCGGCACCAGTCCCAGGTCGGGATGCCGCCAGCGAATCAGCGCCTCGGCGCCTGTCAGGCTTCCATCCGCGAGGTTGAATTTCGGCTGGTAGTGAAGCTCGAACTGGTCTTCCTCGAGTGCCCGGCGCAATGTGCTTTCCAGCGACAGGCGTTCGACGGCCCGCGCGTTCATCTCCGCCGAAAAGAACTTGTAATTGCGCCGGCCGTGCTCCTTGGCGTAGTACATCGCCATGTCGGCGTTGCGCAGCAGGGTCGTGCCGTCGAGTGCGTCGCCGGGAAAAACGCTGATGCCGATGCTGGCCGAGGTGTTCAGCCGGTGTTCGCCGATGGTCAGCGGTTCACCAAGCGCTGAGAGGATCTTCTGGGCGACATGCCCGGCATCCTCGGCATTGCGCAGGCCGCCAAGCACCACGACGAACTCGTCGCCGCCAATGCGCGACAAGGTATCGCCCTTGCGCATCAGTTCCATCAGCCGCCGGGACACCGCGCGCAGCAGTTCGTCGCCGACCGGGTGGCCGAGGGAGTCGTTGATGTTCTTGAAGCGGTCCAGGTCGATGAACAACACCGCCAGCAGGCCGCCGTTGCGATGCACCGTGTGGATTCCCTGGGCCAGCCGGTCATTGAGCAGGCGGCGGTTGGGCAGCTGCGTGAGCGTGTCGAGCGTGGCCAGTTCCTCGATCACCCGCTCAGCCTCCTTGCGGCCGGTGATGTCCAGCCCGGTTCCGCGCATGCCGACGACAGCGCCGGAATCGTCGCGCACCGGGACACCGGAGACCTGCAGCCAGACCTCGCGGCCGTCCTTTCGGACGGTGCGATGCTCGAGGTTGCGGATCGGCTCGCCCGCGACGCGCCCGCGCTTGAGAATCATGCGCACCCGGTCGGCCTCCCCCTCGGGCATGAACTGCGCGGGCGTCTTCCCGATCAATTCGGCAAGCGGATAGCCGAGCACGCTTTCGGCCCGCGGCGACAGGAAGACGTAGCGACCCTCGTTGTCGACCTCCCAGACATGCTCGCCGGCGGCATCGAGTACGTCGGAGAAACGCTGCTGGCTCTGCTTGAGTTGCCTGTCGACCTTGTTGCGCTCGGTGACATCGGCGAGGATCGCGAGCAGGCACTGCTCGCCATTCAGTTCAATAACTTCCCCGGACAGGATCGACTCGGCGACGGTGCCGTCCCTGCGCCGCAGCTCGAACGGGAAATCGCGAACGCGTTCGCCTGTGCGAATCCGCTCGGCAAGCGCGGCGCGCTGTTCCGGATGCAGCCAGATGCCCAGATCCGTCGAGCGGCGCCCGACCAACTCTTCTCGCGAGAAGCCGCTCAGCTTTTCCCATGCCGCGTTGACCTCAAGGTAAGTGCCGTCGCTCAGCCGGGAAATGACGATGGCGTCAGGATTGGCATCGAAGATCTTGGCAAAGCGTTCTTCCGACAGGCGGCGGTTGCGCTCGGCGCGTTCCATGGGCGTAACATCGACCAGCGTGGCGACGATGCAGGGTTCGCCGGCGTATTCGATGACTTGCGCCGAGTAAAGGACATGGATCGGCCTGCCCAGCCGGTCATTCAATGTCAGGGGCAAGCGCTCGATGCGGTTTTCGCGGCGGATGCGCGCGATCAGGTCCTCGCGCTGGCGCGCGTCGGCAAAGATGCCGAGCTCCAGGGTGGTCTTGCCGTATGCCTCTTCCCGGGTGTAGCCGAACAGATCCAGGCACGCCTGGTTGGCCTCCAGGTAACGTCCATCGCGCATGCGGCTGAAGGCGATGGGCACCGGACTGGAATGGAACAGGACGGGGAAGACCGTTTGCGTCATGAATGACTCGGGTGTCAGGAAACGGCAGTTTGTTCGCTTGCGGGTTCCAGTGTCGCAAAACAGGACAGTACGAAGACGCGGGCCGACAGTGGGCACCTCACGCCACTCTAGTCCACTTCGTATGATCCCGCCATCGCCTCGAATGGGGGACGCGTTGGTTCAATCGATGCCGAGCCGATCCAGCCGGTAGCGCAAGCTGCGGAACGTGATGCCGAGCAGCTTTGCCGCTGCCGTCTTGTTAAACCTCGACTGCTCCAGCGCCTTGAGAATCTGCTCGCGTTCGATCTGGTCGAGATACTCGTGCAGCGGCAAGGTGCGTTCGCCCGACAACGGGTTGCCGGCAGCGGCGCCGCGGGAACGCTCCTCGGTCAGGTACAGGTCGGCCTCGTGGATGGTGTCGCCCTCGCACAAGGCCACCGCGCGCTCGAGGATGTTCTCGAGTTCGCGCACGTTTCCCGGGTAGTCATAGCCGGCCAGCGCGTGCAGCGCGTCTTC
>DASUDU010000327.1:0-2477 GCA_036275435.1 Usitatibacteraceae bacterium
CGGCTGGGTGCGCTACGCGCGGACGGTGCGCGGCTCGACCCTGGTGGAGCGCAACAAGGAATACGTGCAGGCCGCGCGCGTGATCGGGCGCCACCCGCTGGCGATCATGTTCTCGCACGTCCTGCCCAATGTGCTGGGCCCCGTGCTGGTGCTGGCGACGCTGCATGTGGGCAGTGCCATCATCACCGAGGCGACGCTGTCGTTCCTCGGCGTCGGGGTCCCGCCCACGCAGCCTTCGCTGGGCACCCTGATCCGCATCGGCAACGATTTCCTGTTTTCCGGCGAATGGTGGATCACGGTCTTCCCCGGCCTGGCGCTGGTGCTGCTGGTGCTGTCCATCAACGTGCTGGGCGACTGGCTGCGCGACGCGCTCAACCCGAAGCTGAGGTAGTCCGATGAGCGCCCCGCTGCTTCAGGTCAAGAACCTCCTGGTCGAATTCCCGACCCGGCGCGGCACGCTCCGGGCGGTCGACGACATCAGCTTCGACATCGCGCCCGGCGAGGTTCTGGGCGTGGTCGGCGAGTCCGGTGCCGGCAAGTCCCTGACCGGTGCGGCGGTGATCGGGCTGCTCGAGCCCCCCGGGCGCATCGCCGGCGGCGAGATCCTGCTCAACGGCCGGCGCATCGACAACCTGCCGTTCGACGAAATGCGCAAGGTGCGCGGCAAGGAGATCGGCGCGATCTTCCAGGATCCGCTGACCTCGCTCAACCCGCTGTACACGATCGGCCGGCAGATTATCGAGACCATCCGCACCCACATCGATGTCAGCGAGGACCAGGCGCGCCAGCGCGCCGTCGAACTGCTGCTGGAAGTGGGCATCCCGGCTGCCGACCGGCGCATCGACCATTACCCCCACCAGTTTTCCGGCGGGATGCGCCAGCGCGTGGTCATCGCCCTGGCGCTGGCGGCCAATCCGAAGCTGATCATCGCCGACGAACCGACCACCGCGCTCGACGTGTCGATCCAGGCGCAGATCATCACGCTGCTGAAAAAGCTCTGCCGCGAACACGGCACCGCGGTGATGCTGGTTACCCACGACATGGGCGTGATCGCCGAGACGGCCGACCGCGTGGCGGTCATGTACGCCGGGCGTATCGCCGAGATCGGCCCGGTTGCCGAAGTCATCCACCACCCGCAGCATCCCTATACCAGCGGGCTGATGGGCGCGATTCCCGCGGTCGGCGACGATGTGGTGCGCCTGGCCCAGATCGAGGGATCGATGCCGCGCCTGACCGCGATCCCGGCCGGCTGCGCCTTCAACCCGCGCTGCACGCGCAAGGGCGAGGTGCCGGACGGCCGTTGCTCCCGAGAACGCCCGGCGCTGATGGATGCCGGCAAGACGCGTGCCGCCTGCTGGCTGCACGCCAAGGAAGGCGCATGAGCACGTCCCCGGTTCTCATTGACGTGCGCAACATCGCGCGCGACTTCGATGTCTCCAGGCCCTGGCTGAACCGCGTCCTGGAAAACCAGCCGAAGGTATTCCTCAAGGCCGTCGACGGCGTGAGCTTCACCATCAACCGTGGCGAGACCCTTTCCCTGGTCGGTGAATCCGGCTGCGGCAAGTCGACCGTTGCGCGGGTGATCTGCGGCCTGTATGCGCCGACCGCCGGCCACATGTTCTTCGACGGCGAGGACCTCGCGGATGCGGCGGTGCGCGCCAAGCACCGCAAGCGCTTCCAGATGATTTTCCAGGATCCCTACGCCAGCCTCAACCCGCGCTGGCGTGTCGGCAAGATCATCGCCGAGCCGATCCTCGCGCACGGCCTGATCAACGAGCCGGCCGCTCTGAAAAAACGTGTCGATGAGTTGCTCACGCAGGTTGGCCTGTCGCCGCTGGACGCCGAAAAATTCCCCCATGAATTCTCCGGCGGGCAGCGCCAGCGCATTTCGATCGCGCGGGCGCTTTCGTCCAACCCGGAATTCCTGATTTGCGACGAACCGACCTCGGCGCTTGATGTCTCCGTGCAGGCGCAGATCCTCAACCTGATGAAGGACCTGCAGCGCGAATTCGGCCTGACCTACCTGTTCATCTCGCACAACCTGGCGGTGGTCTCACATATTTCGACGCGCGTCGGTGTCATGTATTTGGGCCGGCTGGTGGAAGTGGCGGAGACCAAGAAGATCTTCCAGCGTCCGCTGCATCCCTATACGCAGATGCTGCAGTCGGCCATTCCCGACCTGAAAATGACGGGAAAATCGCGCACGCCGGTGGCCGGCGAAGTGCCCAACCCGCTCAATCCGCCGCCGGGGTGCACCTTCCACCCGCGTTGCCCGCACGCCAACGAGCGCTGTCGCACCGAGCGGCCCAACCTGATCGAACAGGCCGACGGTGGCTCGGTTGCCTGCCACGCGGTCGAGGAGCGCCGCATCTCGATCCGCGCTGCCGCCTGAGCCCCGCCGCCCCTATCGCGATCCCTGCGGCCGCGTCTACAATGCGGCATGGCCCGACTGTTCTTCGCCCTGTGGCCCGATGACG
>DASUDU010000328.1:0-5850 GCA_036275435.1 Usitatibacteraceae bacterium
GACCCGCAGCACCTTCCAGGCGGGGCGGGCGTTGCCGAGCGGCTTGACCACGCCGTTGAATGACTGCACCGTGCCTTCCATGTTGACAAAGGTTCCGGCAGTTTCCGTGAACGGGACAATGGGCAGCATCACGTCCGCCCAGTCGGCCGCCTCACCCCCGAATGCGGTCAAGCAAACGACAAACTCGGCACCGCCCAGCGCCGCGGCGGTTTGCCGAGCGTCATGGCAGTCTTCCGGTTCGACGCCGAAGGTGACGTAGGCCTTGCGCGGGTTCTTCACCATGTCCTGCGCGCCGATGCCTTGCGCACCCGGCTCGATGCCGAGTACCGCGGCCCCGACGCTGTTGGCCGATTCTGCAAGGAAGCCGAACGTGCCGCCCACCACCCGCGCAATCTCCTGCGCGAACACATGCAGCAGCGTGAAATCTGCATGGTGCTGCGCAACATTGCCCAGCAGCACGGCTGCCCGCTCCCCGCCGGCCAGGCTGGCCGCGATGGCCCTGGCCTCGTCGGAAACGGCCAGGGACTCGATCGCCGTGGCGACTTCCCCGGGGAGGTTGGCATGGCGCGCTTCCGCGACCGCCTTGGCGACCATGCCGAGCGTCGCCGCGAGCGAAGACGGCGGCACAATGGCCTTGTTGGCGACCTTCATCAGCAAATCGTCGTCAGCCACATGCAGCACATTGACCTGGAGCCCGCGCTTGGCGGCGGCGCGCAGGCGCGCCGCGATCAGTGGATGTTCCTTGCGCAACGTAGAGCCGACCACGAGCAGCGACTGCAGGGTGCCCAGTTCGGCAACCTTCTGGCCGAGCCATCGCACGCCGGTAAATTGGCCGTCCGCGCGGTTGTCGGCCTGGCGCAGGCGCGCGTCGATGTTGCGGGTGCCCAATCCGGCGGCGAGCTTGTTGAGCAGGTGCAGTTCCTCAAGCGTCGCGTTGGGCGAAGCCAGGATGCCCAGCGCATCCGCGCCCTGCGCATCGCGCACCCGCGCCAGTCCGTCGGCGGCCGCCTGCAACGCAGTTGGCCAATCGGTGACCTGCCACGCGCCGTTGACCTTGACCATCGGTTCGGCGAGGCGATCCGCGGAATTGAGGCCCTCGTAGGAGAAGCGGTCGCGGTCGGAAATCCAGCACTCGTTGATCGCCTCGTTTTCCAGCGGCAACACGCGCATCACGCGATCCTGCTTGACTTGAACGATCAGGTTCGAGCCCAGGCCGTCATGCGGCGCAACGGACTTGCGGCGCGCCAGCTCCCAACTGCGGGCGGCGTAGCGGAACGGCTTCGAGGTCAGCGCACCAACCGGGCACAGGTCGATCATGTTGCCCGACAGTTCGGAGTCGACCGTCTTGCCGACAAAGCTGAGAATTTCGGAATGCTCGCCGCGGCCGGCCATGCCCAGTTCCATGACGCCGGCGATTTCCTGGCCGAAGCGCACGCAGCGCGTGCAATGGATGCAGCGCGCCATTTCCTCCATCGACACGAGTGGCCCGACGTTTTTGTGGAATACCACGCGCTTGGCTTCCTGGTAGCGGCTGGCGCCGCCGCCATAACCGACCGCCAGGTCCTGCAACTGGCACTCGCCGCCCTGGTCGCAGATCGGGCAATCGAGCGGATGGTTGATCAGCAGGAATTCCATCACGCCCTTTTGCGCATCCTTGGCGTACTGCGAGGCCGTCTGCACCTTCATGCCTTCGGTGGCGGGCGTTGCGCAGGCCGGCAGCGGCTTGGGCGCCTTTTCGACCTGCACCAGGCACATGCGGCAATTGGCCGCGATCGAGAGCTTCTTGTGATAGCAGAAATGGGGAATGAACACGCCAAGCTTGTTGGCCGCCTCCATCACGGTGGCGCCGTTCTCCACCTGCACTGCCTTGCCGTCGATTTCGAGATTGACCATGATTATTCGGCCGCCATCGCCAGGGGTTGTGCCGCGGGTGCGGGCGACGAGTAACCGCCGGGTGCAACCATGCAGCGCTTGTGGGTGACGTGGTATTCGAATTCCTCGCGGTAATTCTTGACGAACGCGCGTACCGGCATCGCTGCCGCGTCGCCCAGGGCGCAAATGGTGCGGCCTTGAATCTGGTCGGCAAGGCTGAGTAGCAGGTCGAGATCCTCCTGCCGGCCCTGTCCGTGCTCGAGGCGGTTGATGATCCGGTAGAGCCAGCCGGTACCTTCGCGGCAGGGCGTGCACTGGCCACAGGACTCCTCGAAATAGAAGTACGCGAGCCGTTCTGCCGCCTTGACCATGCATGTGGTCTCGTCCATGACGATGACCGCTCCCGAGCCGAGCATCGAGCCGGCCTTGGCGATGGAATCGTAATCGAGGTCGAGCGTCATCATCAGGTCGCCCTTGATGACCGGCATCGACGAGCCACCGGGGATTACGCCCTTGATCTTCCTGCCGCCTCGCATGCCGCCGGCCAGCTCGAGCAGCTTGGCGAACGGCGAGCCCATGCGCACCTCATAGTTGCCCGGGCGCTCAACGTGCCCGGAAACCGAAAAAATCTTGGTGCCGCCATTATTCGGCTTGCCGAGCGCCAGATAGGCGTCGCCACCTTCGCGCAGGATGTACGGCACCGCGGCGAAAGTCTCGGTGTTGTTGATCGTCGTCGGCTTGCCGTAGAGACCGTAACTGGCGGGAAACGGCGGCTTGAAGCGCGGCTGTCCCTTTTTGCCTTCGATCGATTCAAGCAGCGCGGTTTCCTCGCCGCAAATATAGGCGCCGTAACCATGGTGCGCGAACAAGTCGAACGAAAAATTCGAGCCGAGGATGTTCTTGCCCAGGTACCCGGCAGCGCGCGCCTCTTCAAGGGCTTCCTCGAATCGCTCATAGTCGGCCCAGATTTCGCCATGGATGTAGTTGTAGCCGACCTCGACCCCGGTCGCATAGGCCGCGATGATCATCCCTTCGATCAGGATGTGCGGGTTGTAGCGGATGATGTCGCGATCCTTGAACGTGCCCGGCTCGCCCTCGTCGGTGTTGCACACCAGGTACTTGGGGCCCGGAAACACCCGCGGCATGAAGCTCCATTTCAAGCCGGTCGGAAATCCGGCGCCGCCGCGACCGCGCAACGCGGACTTCTTGACTTCGGCCGTGACATCCTCGGGCTTGATGCCCTCCTTGAGGATTTTGCGCAGCGCCTGATAACCAGCGCGGGATTCGTAATCCTTGAGGCGCCAGTTGCTGCCGTCGAGGCCTTTCAGGATCAGCGCATCCGGGCCGTAGTCGAGCATTTTCGCGGCGGCGCTCATTTGAGCTCCTCGATCAACTGGTCCAGCTTGTCTTTGGACATGAAGCTGCACATGCGCTTGTTGTTGACCAGCAGCACCGGTGCGTCGCCGCAGGCACCCATGCACTCGCCTTCGACCAGGGTGATGCGGCCGTCGGCGGTCATTTCCTTCCAGTCCACACCGAGCTTCTCCTTCAGGTACTCGGCCGCCTCGACCCCGCCCGACAGCGCGCACGGCAGGTTGGTGCAGATACAGATCTTGTGGCGACCCATCGGCTTCAGGTTGTACATGTTGTAGAACGTCGCCACTTCATAGACCGCGACTGCCGGCATGCCGAGGTAATCGGCGACCTCGGCCATCAATTCGGTGGGCAGCCAGCCATGCTCGTCCTGCGCGATCGCCAATGCCGACATCACCGCCGATTGACGCTGATCGGCCGGGTATTTGGTCAGTTCGCGATCAATCTTCTGTTTCGCATCGACGGACAACACGGCCTACTCTCCCTGCCAATAGTCGACATGCGCCGACTCAACGAAAAACTTGCTTTGGAAACTCGCCTGCGGCGGCCAGGTCGCGGGCACACGGCCGCTGGTCGCGCCGACCATGGGGGCGATCGGGAACAGCCGAGCGGCAAAGATCCCGCCAAGGTTTAGTTCGCGGCTTTCGGTGCGCGCGTCGAGGTTGACCAGCGGCTTCATCGGTCGATCTCCCCGAACACGATGTCGAGCGTGCCGATGATGGCGACGACGTCGGCAATCATGTGGCCGCGCGACATTTCGTCGAGCGCCGACAGGTGCACGAAACCCGGCGGACGGATCTTCATGCGATAGGGCTTGTTGGCGCCATCGGAAACCAGGTAAATGCCGAACTCGCCCTTCGGATGCTCCACTGCGGCGTAGACCTCGCCGGGCGGCACGTAAAAACCCTCGGAAAAGAGCTTGAAATGGTGGATCAGCTCTTCCATGTTGGCCTTCATCGCCTCGCGTGAAGGCGGCGCCACCTTGTGGTCCTCGCTGATCACCGGGCCCGGATTCTTGCGCAACCAGTCAACGCACTGCTTGATGATGCGGTTCGATTCGCGCATTTCCTGCACGCGCACGAGATAGCGGTCGTAGCTGTCGCCGTTGGTGCCGACCGGAATGTCGAAGTCGATCTTGTCGTAGACCTCGTACGGCTGCTTCTTGCGCAGGTCCCAGGCGATCCCCGAGCCGCGCAGCATCGGGCCGGTAAAGCCGAGGCTCAGAGCCCGCTCCGGCGTGACGATGCCGATGTCCACCAGCCGCTGTTTCCAGATGCGGTTGTCGGTCAGCAGCGTCTCGTAGTCGTCGACGTAGCCGGGGAAGCGCCGCGTGAAGTCGTCGATGAAGTCGAGCAGCGAACCTTGGCGGTTTTCGTTGAGCTGGCCGATGGTCGCGGCGCTGCGGCCCTTGCCCACTTCGTATTGCGGCATGCGCTCCGGAAGATCACGGTAGACGCCACCGGGACGGTAGTAGGCGGCGTGCATGCGCGCTCCGGACACCGCCTCGTACATGTCGAGCAGGTCCTCGCGCTCGCGGAACGCGTAGAGGAACACCGTCATGGCGCCGACGTCGAGACCGTGCGCGCCGATCCACAGCAGGTGGTTGAGCAGGCGGGTGATTTCGTCGTACATCACGCGGATGTACTGGGCGCGCACCGGCACCTCGATACCCAGCAGGCGCTCGATCGCCATCACGTAGGCATGCTCGTTGGACAGCATCGACATGTAGTCGAGGCGATCCATGTACGGCACCGACTGCAGGTAAGTGCGCGTTTCGGCGAGCTTCTCGGTCGCGCGGTGCAACAGGCCGATGTGCGGATCGGCGCGCTGCACGACCTCGCCGTCCAACTCCAGCACCAGGCGCAACACCCCGTGGGCCGCCGGATGCTGCGGCCCAAAGTTCATCGTGTAGTTCTTGATCTCGTTCATCGCGGCCATTTACTTGCGCCCCGCGTAGCTGTCCTCGCGGATCACGCGCGGCACGATTTCGCGCGGCTCGATCGTCACCGGCTGGTAGACCACCCGCTGCTGCTCGGGGTCATAGCGCATTTCGACCGTGCCGGATATCGGGAAATCCTTGCGGAACGGGTGCCCGACGAACCCGTAATCGGTGAGGATGCGCCGCAGGTCGTTGTGGCCGCTGAAGACGATGCCGTACAGGTCAAACGCCTCGCGTTCGAACCAGTTCGCGGAAGCCCAGATGTCGCCGACCGAATCGACCATGGGAAAGTCGTCGTTTTCGCAAAACACCCGCACGCGCAGGCGACCGTTTTGCTTTACCGACAGCAGGTGGTAGACCACGGCAAAGCGCCTGCCTTCCCATTGGCCACCGTACTCGGAGTAGTCGACACCGCAGACGTCCACCAATTGGTCAAACGCCAACCGCGCGTCATCACGCAGCAGGGTCATCGTCTCCAGGAGGCTCGTCGCCTTGATCTGCGCGGTGACTTCGTTGCGGGCGGCGACCACCGAAACCAGGCGGTCACCCAGCAGCTGGGGCAGGACGGCTTCGATCTCGGAGTTGGCGAGAGGCATGGTTCGATTCAGCGGGCAATGGTGTTGGTACGCTTGATCTTGTTCTGCAACTGGATGATGCCGTAGAGC
>DASUDU010000329.1:0-2660 GCA_036275435.1 Usitatibacteraceae bacterium
CTCAGGAAAGGTGCGGTGCTCAACGGTGGACCTGCAGCGGCCGCAAGGGCAGGCCGTTGGACAGGAATGTCAGGTAGTACTCGAGGGTGTTCAGCTCGTCGCTGCCCAACTCCGGCGGAACCGCACCAGTGCGGCGAAAGCAGGACTGGAACTGCTGCTGCAAGGTGCGCAGCGCGCCGCCCGGTTGCAGCCGCGGCCAGCCGACCGTCTGCCCGATGGCGGCCGACAGGCCGCGCTCGCCATACAGGTTTCCGGCCTTGAGGACGTGGCACGTGGCGCAGGCAAGGTTGAGATCGCCGATGCGGCGGGTATAAAGCGTCCGCCCGGCATCGAACCGCTCACGCGCCGCGGGCGTGCTGACGCGCACGGCGAGCCGCTGGTTTTCGGCCAGGCTTCGAAGAAAGGCGCTCAGCGGCGCAAGGCGCGCGACGTCCGCGCTGCCGATGGGTTTTTCGCCGTGCAGGGCCAGGCAGCGGTCGAGCGCCATTTCCAGCGTCACGACCTGCTTGGCCTTGGGGTCGAACTGCGGGTAGTTCACGGCTACGCGGCGTCCGGCATTGGGGAAGCAATGGGCGAAACCCTTGCCATTGGAGAATTTCTTTTCCCACAGCTTCTTGCCGATGGCCAGCATGTCTGCGCTGTTGGTCGCATGCTCGTCGTTGAACGGGATGGCCGTCACGATCGTCGTGCTGGTCGCCGACAGGCCGTCGTAGCCCAGTGCCCAATCCTGCGGACCCGTTCCCGGAAAGCGCTTTTGCAGGTATTGCACCAGGTGCACGCGTTCCTGTTCGGCGCTCGGCACAGCCTGGGCCATCGCCAGGCACGAGGCACCGGCGATCGCGGCGGCGACGAGGCGGTCAAAGCGCGATGACATAGCGGACGATGGCCTCAATCTCGGCCTCGGTCAGGATGCGGTGGCGTCCGTAGGGCGGCATGTTGCTGGCCGGGTTGCGGCGCGTCGGATCCGCCAGGAGCTCGCGCAAGGATTCGGGCGTATGTCCGCGCGCGGCGACGCCGCTCAATGGCGGGCCGATATTGGACTTGCTGACCATGGCCGGTTCGCCCGGGACCTGGTGGCAGGCAAGACAATTGCCTTTTTTCGCATCGATGAACAGGGCGCGGCCGTCGGGCGCCTGCGCGTGCGCGCCGAAGCTACAAAGCACGCCGGCGAGCAGAAGGGTCGCAACGAACCTCATCCGCGACGGTTTCCCGGGCGCGGCGCCGGTTCGTCTTCTTCCCGATCGCGCGGGGTATCGCGTTTTTCGCCGGGCAGCAAGGGGCGATTGCGAAACGCCAGCTTCAATTCGCGCAGCCGCGCCTCGGCCCCGGAAACTTCATAGAAATCGCCATCCTTGGCCCGCACGGCCAATTCCATCTGGTCGATCGCGCCGGCCAGGTTGCCCTGCCGGAAGTACGATTCGGCAAGCGCCCGATGCTTGAGCAGGCGCTGGTTCTTGCGCTCGTGGCAGCGCGCAGCCATCTCGTAAAGCCGCGGGTCGTCCTTGTTGGACTTCAGACGATCGTTGACCGCCGCGAGCGCGGCATCGATCTGGCCGGATTCGAACAGCGTGTTCAGGTACCCGTAGACCAAGGCGCGATGCTGGGGGAACGCCTGCATGCCGGCACGGTAGATCTGCAGCGCCTCGTCCCACTTGCGCTGGGCCGCGGCCAGTTCCGCGGCCAGGGTTTCCACCCATGCATTCGGCGCTCCGGGTCGCACCACGGCAAGCTCGCGCTCGGCTTCGCGGTAGTCGTTGGCGCGGGCCAGCGCCAGCGCCAGCCCGTAATGGTCGGCGCGGTTGCGCAGCACGGTCCGCTGGGCGATTTCCTGGCGGAACCACGGCGCGGCATCCTTGGCGCCCATCGCCAGCACGCGCAACTTGGCCTGGGCGAATCGGTAATCGATGCTGTCGGCAGCTGCGGCGCGTTGCTCGGACTTCATCTGGTCGACTCGGTTCTGCATGTCGGCGATGCGCTCGGTCGTCAACGGGTGGGTGCGCAGGTAACCCGGCACCTTGCCATCGGCGTGGCGCGAGGCACGCAGCAATCGCTCGAAAAAGCTGACCATGCCCTGCGGTTCGAACCCGGCGCGGGTGAGGATCTGGATGCCCATGCGATCGGCTTCACGCTCGAATTCGCGCGTGAAGTCGAGCTGGTTTTGCATCTGCAATGCTGCAGTGGTCGCCACGGCGGCCTCAGTGGCCTGGCCGGACGACGATGAATTCGAGCGCGCGGCGAGGATTGCCAGCGCCAGGCCGAGCATCTGCAGCGGCGCCGCCTTGCGCTGCGAGTCGACGCCGCGTGACAGGTGCCGCTGCACGATGTGCGCGATCTCGTGGCCCATCACGCCGGCCAGTTCGGCTTCGCTCTGCGTGGCCAGGATCAGGCTCGAATTGGTGCCGACCACCCCGCCGAAGAAGGCGAAGGCATTGATCTGGTCGTCGAGCAGCAGGAAGAACTCGAAATCGCGCCGGTTGTCGTTGAACGTGCCTGGTGTCGCGGCGACCAGGCGCCCGCCAAGCGCCTTGATGTAATCCTGCAGTTCGGCGTCGTCGACATGGCTGCGGTCGGCGCGGATCTCCTGCATGATGCGCCGGCCGATGGTCTTTTCCTGTTGCTCCGAGACGCTGGCGTCCGAAACGTCGCCCAGATCCGGCAGC
>DASUDU010000330.1:0-4073 GCA_036275435.1 Usitatibacteraceae bacterium
AAGTGATGGGGCGAGGCGGCCGCCTTGATCGCGTCGACTGCGATGCGGATATTGCCGTCGGTGCCATTCTTGAAGCCGACCGGGCACGACAGGCCGGAGGCCAGTTGCCGGTGCGACTGGCTCTCCGTCGTGCGCGCGCCGATCGCGCCCCAGGCGATCAAATCGGCCAGGTACTGGGGGGAAATGAGGTCCAGGTACTCCGTCGCCGCGGCCAGACCCATTTCATTGATCTCAAGAAGCAGTTTGCGCGCCATGCGCAAGCCCTTGTTAATGTTGAAGCTTTCGTCCATGTCCGGGTCGTTGATATAGCCCTTCCAGCCCACGGTGGTCCGCGGCTTTTCAAAGTAGACGCGCATGACGATGGTCAGGTCCGGTTCCACAGTCAAGCGCAACGCTTGCAGGCGCCTGGCGTAATCGATGGCCGAATCGTAGTCGTGGATCGAGCAGGGGCCGACGATGACCAGCAGGCGGTCGTCGCCGCGGTGCATGATGCGGTGGATTTCCTCGCGCGCCCGGAACACGGTCGTGGACGCCTTCTCGGTGCAGGGAAACTCGCGGGTCAGGTGCGATGGCGGCGACAGCTCGTGGGTGCCGCGGATGCGCAGGTCGTCGGTGTTGTAGGCCATGTCGTTTTCCGGTTTGACGAGGTGAACTCTTGGGGTCGGTTTGTTCATGATCTTTCCATTGCCGAACCGGCGAACCGGCCGAAAAAAAACCGCCGGTCTCGACGATCCGGCGGTTTTCTGGGAATCGGCTGTTCAGCTGCTAATTCGAACAGGGTCCTTTCTCCGCCGGCGGCATCGAAAAGTACCAAAAATAAAACGAAAAAGCGTGATTCAGTCGCTGGAACATGGCCGGATCATACCAGCACCCGCAAGACGCGCGCAACAGGGTATTCCCGCAGCGCGATCAGCCGTTTGCCGACGACGGCTTGAATACCAGGGCCACGCCGTTGTTGCACCAGCGCTGCCCGGTCGGCTGCGGTCCGTCGTTGAACACGTGCCCGTGGTGGCCTCCGCAGCGCGCACAGTGGTATTCGGTACGCGGATAAATCAGCTTGAAATCGGTCTTCTTGCCGAACACGCCGGGCAGCGTGGTGAAGAAACTGGGCCAGCCGGTGCCGCTGTCGTATTTCATTTCACTCGTATACAGCGCAAGGTCGCAACCGGCGCAGTGGAACACGCCCTTGCGTTTCTCGTCGTTGAGCGGGCTGCTGAAGGAGCGCTCGGTTCCCTCGTCGCGCAGCACCTTGAAGGCGGCCGGCGAAAGGCGTTTTTTCCATTCGTCGTTCGACAGCGTGAGTTTTTCTATTGGATTCATGGCTCGACTGGCTTGTTGGAGGGCCACCTTCACCTGTTCCGGGGAAGGCGGCTTGGGTTGCTGGGCAAAGGCGGACGCGGATATGGCGCTGCCTCCGGCCAATTGCATCGATAGGGACAGGAAACGTCGACGGTTCATTTGGGGAGCTTCCAGTTGTAGGGCGCTTGCCGGGCATTGGTCGGAATCGGGCCGCACAGCTTACCGGATCGGCTGCTAGGCAACCACCCGATTGCGCCCCGCCGCCTTCGCAGCGTAAAGCTTCTGGTCCGCGCGGCGCAGTACCGACTCGCCGTCGGCATCATCGTCGGCCTCGGCAACGCCGACGCTGATGGTCACGACAAGACCCTTGGCGACACGGTCCCAGTCGTGCGCGGCAACGCGCTGGCGCAGCTTTTCCATCACCAGCGTGGCTTCGGACAGGGTAGATGCGGGCAGGATGACCGCAAATTCTTCCCCGCCATAGCGCGCGTGGACATCCGATTCCCGCAGGTTTGCGGCAATGACGCGGGCCAATTCGGCGAGCACGGCGTCGCCAACGGCATGCGAATGGCTGTCATTGATCGGCTTGAAATGGTCCACATCATAGATTGCGACCGAAAAATGCATTCCGTAACGCTGAAAGCGCTGCATCTCCGATGCAAGGCGTGAAAACAGGTAGCGGCGATTGTGCAGGCCGGTGAGCATGTCGTGGTACGACAATTCCTCGAGCACCCGCGCCTTTTCGGCCAATGCCTCGTTGAGGCGCCGCACCTCGTCCAGCGCGCTCGCCAATTCGACGTTGCGCAGCTGGAACAGTTCCCGGTCGCGGCGCGCCTTTTCCAGTTCGAACGCGCCCTCGACTTCCTCGATGCGCACCCGCGCCATTTCGTCATACACTTTTTGCTGCAATTCGTGGAAACGCACGAAATGGTCAAGAGCCTCGGCCTGCCGGCCGAAGCGCCGGCAGGCTTCTGCCAGCAGGCGGTGGATCTTGAACTGCTCCCGCTCGATATTCAGGTCCTGCGCAATCCGCAGCGCGGCCTCGAGGTTTTTCATCGCCAGTTTCTCGTCGCCGGTCTGCGTCGCCAGCGCGCCGATGCCCGCCAGCACTTCGGCTTCAATGCGCGGCGAAGCGGAGCGCCGCACCGCCCTCAGCGCCTTCTTCATCGTTGCCGCCGCGCGGTCCAGGTCGCCCAGCGCCGCCTGGGCGCGGCCGATCGAAAGCATGCACCAGGCACTGTGCCAGCTGGCGTTAATCTCGGTCAGAACCAAGACCGCGCGTTCGAGCAGACGAATGCCGTCCTGGTATCGCCCGATCTGCACCAGTGCATCGCCCCAGTTGGCCAGCACGCGCCCTTCCATGTCGGCATTGGCGTCAGCCTCGGCACGCGCCAGGGCGTGCTGGTACAGCGGCAGCGCGCGGTCGAGGTCGCCCAACTCCTCGTGAACGATGCAAAGCCCGGTCAGAGCCCGCGCCGCCTGCGGGCCGGCCCCGGCCAACTCGAAGTCGGCAACCGCCCGCGCCAGCGTCTTGAGGGCTTCCTGGTAGCGCCCGGTCTGCAGGAGGGTCAAGCCATACCAGGTCGCGGCGACCGCCTTGGTCTGCCGGTCTGCCGTCTCGAGCGACTGCACGCGCAAGGTCTTGGCCAGCTCAAGTGCGCGCTGATAATCGTTGCGCATGTAGGCCGTCTCGACCGCGGCCTCGTTGATCGCGGCGGACAGGCGATTCAGCGGAATCGACAACGGCTCCGCAGCCAGCAACCGGTCAAGATTTTCCCGGGCGGCGGCCAGCGACTCGTCAGCGCGGCTTTCCTCGTAACGCGAAAGGTAGTACAGGCCATCGAGCCATTGGGCAAACGTCTCGCGTTCCTGTTGTTCCGGAATTGCCTGCAGGATCTGCGTCGCGAAGGCGCGAAACCGCGGCCGCGGAATTGCCGGCCGGCGCCGACGCAATTGCTCGCGCAGCGCCATCAGCTTTGCGTCCAGTTCGCTTTCCATCAACGCGTCCATCGCGGCGCGCCTTAGGCGGTTCCGCCGACAGTCAGGCCCTCGATGCGCAAGGTTGGCTGGCCGACGCCAACGGGCACACTTTGCCCTTCCTTGCCGCACACGCCGATTCCGGAGTCCAGCCGCAGGTCATTGCCGATCATCGTGACATTGCGCAGCGAATCGATGCCATTGCCCATCAGGGTGGCGCCGACCACCGGGTGGGAAATGCGTCCGTCCTCGATCAGGTAGGCCTCCGAGGCCGAAAAAACGAATTTTCCGCTGGTCGTGTCGACCTGGCCGCCGCCGAAATTGGCTGCAAACAGGCCGCGTTTGACGCTGGCGATGATTTCGCCCGGGTCCTTGTCGCCGCCGAGCATCAGGGTATTGGTCATGCGCGGCATCGGGATGTGCGCGTACGACTCGCGGCGCGCATTGCCGGTCGGCGCAACAGTCATCAGCCGGGCGTTGAGCGCATCCTGCATGTAACCGACTAGTATCCCATCGTCAATCAGGACGTTGCGCTGCGTCGGCTGCCCCTCGTCGTCGATATTGAGCGAGCCGCGCCGGTCGGCAATTGTGCCGTCGTCGATCACCGTGACGCCCGTTGCGGCAATGCGCTCGCCAACACGCCCGGAGAACACCGAACTGCCCTTGCGATTGAAATCGCCCTCCAGGCTGTGGCCAACCGCCTCGTGGAGCAGGATACCGGGCCAACCCGGACCCAAGACCACGGTCATGGCGCCAGCCGGTGCGGGGCGCGCCTCCAGGTTGATCAGCGCCTCGCG
>DASUDU010000331.1:0-2828 GCA_036275435.1 Usitatibacteraceae bacterium
GGCCGCGCACCCCGGACGAGCAATTGGCCGCCAATCAGCAACCGTCGGCGGGCATCTACCGCATGCGCGGAATCCACGAAAAGCAGGTGATCAGCCCCAAGGGCGTCGCCGCCTGGTATGCGCGCATGGCGCTGGCCGAGATCGAGGAGTTCGTTGTGCCCTTCGGCAGGCGCTACGGATGTGACGCTCCGGTGCAGGCGGATTTCCCGGTCCGGCGGCCGGTAGCCGGCAACTCGGTCGAGCGCGGAAGCTATCAGTGCAAGCAGCTCGGTCCGGGCTTGGCGTTGCTCGCAGCAGACCGCAAGCGCTCCGGCATCGTCGATTACGCCAGCGGCGCGCCGGATGGACCCGCCAATACCGGCGAAGCGGATGCGGAGCCGGTGGTCGCTGCGACGACCGAACTGACCAACCGGCACGAAATGGCGGTTGACACCGGGTGGCCGCAGCGCGTGGCCAATGCCCAGACCGACGTGTCCGAATCGGGCAAGGCGCAGGCGCGGACTGTGATCCGCCGCGTCTACCTGCGCCAGTGAAATTGCCCGATGCGTAGCGCCACCCTGTGCCGGGAATCGCGTCCGCGCGGTTGCCATTGCGGCACGGCCGTCGCGGCATGAGTGCCTCCGGGCCGCCCGCGCGCAGCACGGCCTTTGCGTTCTGGCTCAAGCTCGGGTTTATCAGTTTCGGCGGCCCGGCCGGCCAGATCGCCATCATGCATCGCGAGCTGGTTGAAGAGCGGCGCTGGATTTCCGAGAAGCGCTTCCTGCACGCGCTCAACTACTGCATGGTGCTGCCCGGCCCGGAAGCCCAACAGCTGGCCACCTACATCGGCTGGCTGATGCACGGCAGCGTGGGCGGCATCGTCGCCGGTGCGCTGTTCGTGCTGCCCTCGTTTTTCCTGCTGGTGGCGCTTTCGTGGCTGTACGTAAGCTACGCCGCGTCGCCGCTGCTCAGCGGCGTTCTGGCCAGCATCAAGCCGGCGGTGGTGGCAATCATCTTCTTTGCGGCCTGGCGCATCGGCTCGCGCACGCTGAAAACCACCGGACTGATGGGCATTGCGGCCGGCGCCTTGGTCGCCTTCAGCCTGCTGCAAATCCCGTTTCCGGTCATCCTGCTCGCCGCAGCGATCCTCGGTTTCCTGGGTGCCCGGCACCTGCCGGCGACGTTTGCGTCGACCGCGCATCCGGGCGGATCGGCTGGCAGACACGAGGCATCATGGATCGACGACAAGACGACGACGCCCGATCACGCGCGTTTTCGCTGGACGCGGCTGGCGTGGACCTTGGTTCTTACTGCCGGACTGACCGCAATAGTCCTGTTTGCGATTTCCGCGGCCGGCGGCGGGCCGTTGGCGGACATGGCGCGATTCTTCACCCAAGCGGCGCTGTTGACCTTCGGCGGCGCCTATGCCGTTTTGCCCTATGTCTATCAGGGCGCGGTCGAGCAATTTCACTGGCTCAGCGCCGGGCAAATGATGGACGGGCTGGCCTTGGGCGAAACCACCCCG
The DNA here is from genome assembly GCA_036275435.1 of Usitatibacteraceae bacterium. Classification (GTDB taxonomy): domain Bacteria; phylum Pseudomonadota; class Gammaproteobacteria; order Burkholderiales; family Usitatibacteraceae; genus UKL13-2. The sequence goes on from DASUDU010000331.1 coordinate 1,505, forward strand.
GGACCGCTGATCATGGTGGTCACGTTTGTCGGTTTCCTGGGTGGCTGGAGCCATGCGCTCGCGGGGCCCGATCCGCCGCTGGCCTATGCGATTGCCGCGGCTGGCGTGGCAACGTTTTTCACCTTCCTGCCCTCGTTCCTGTTCATCCTCGTCGGCGGGCCGCTGGTCGAGGCGACGCGCCAATCGTCCAGCCTTGCCGCGCCGCTGACCGCGATCACGGCGGCCGTCGTCGGCGTGATCGTCAACCTGGGCCTGTTCCTTGCATGGAAGGTCTGGTGGCCTCTGGCCGGTGCTTCGGCGCCATTCAGCGGTTTCGACGCGCCGGCCTTCGGCATCACCCTGGCGGCGTTGTTGTTGCTTGTGCGCAGAACCGTTGGCGTGATCGGCGTGATCGGCCTCGCCGCAGTGCTCCGCGCGGCACGCAGCGTGCTCGCTTAGGGTAATCGCTTAGGGGGCCGTGTAGTCGCCCGACTTGCCGCCGCGTTTTTCAACCACGTGGATGTCCGAGATCACCATGCCGCGATCGGCCGCCTTGACCATGTCGTAGATGGTCAGCAGTCCGGCGCTGACCGCCATCAGCGCCTCCATTTCCACCCCGGTGCGCCCCACCGTTTCGACGGTGGCGCGGCATTCAATGCTGTGGCTGGCCGCGTCGGGCGAAAACGCGATGGCCACGCGGGTGATGCCGATCGGGTGTGCGAGCGGGATCAAGTCCGGTGTGCGCTTGGCGCCCTGGATCGCGGCAACGCGGGCGATTCCCAGCACATCGCCCTTCTTGGCTGAACCGGACTCGATCAGCGCAAAGGTCTGGGCCTGCATCGAAATGCGTCCCGCCGCGGTCGCGATGCGGCGCGTCTCGGCCTTTTCGCCGACATCGACCATGTGGGCCTTGCCGCCAGCGTCGAAATGATTGAGCGTGGTCATGTAGATCCTTGCCGGTTCATCCAACCCCTGCAGAGGTTGATAAAATGCCGGTACTGATTGTAAGCCAGCGCTGTGTCGTGCCGGGAAGCCGGCCTTTTTTTGTGACCGGGAACCCCGGGCGGGAAACCCCGCCTAACAGGATCCGGCCACTCTCGCCCATTCCCGTGAATCGACCCTTTCGCATTGCCTCCAAGCGCATCCTGTTTGCCGCGGTCCTGTTGCTCGGCCTGGCGCCGTTGCCGGGGCTTCGTGCGGACGGGCTGCCGGATCTGGGCGACGTTTCGGACGCCAGCGTCTCGGAGCAACAGGAAAAGACCATCGGCCGGCGCATCATGCAGGAGATCCGCGCCGACCGCAGCCATGTCGACGACGCCGAACTGCAGGATTACATCAAGGCGCT
>DASUDU010000332.1:0-6021 GCA_036275435.1 Usitatibacteraceae bacterium
CAGCGTCTGCGGGCTGCTGGCGCCGCCGCCAGTGGCGAAATGAAAGCCGAGCATCACCACCAGCAGGGCACCCGCCGCAAAGGCGTAGCGGGCTGGCCGCATGGTCCTGACGGCGTTGTCCGGCGCCCTTGCCGGCTACCAGTGGATGCCTTGGGTGAGTTGCGCAAACGCCACCGCCTCCGGCGTCATCTCGACTTCCTTGGCCGGCTCACCCTTCTTGCCCTGTGCGGCGGCGGAATCCGGGAACATGCGGAAGGCGCTGTTGAGGATGATCTGGGTGATGCGCGGCGATACCGCGTGCAGGATCGCGCCAAAAATGCCCAGTCGCGTGGCGATGCGCACTGGCTTGTAGACGATCGCCTCGACCACCAGATCGGCCGCCTGCTCGGGGGTGAGCACCGGCACGTTGTTGTACATCTTGGTCGGCGCGATCATCGGCGTCTTCACCAGCGGCATGTTGATGGTGGTGAAGTTGATGTTGTTGTCGACGAACTCGGACGCGGCGCAGCCGGAGAAGGCGTCGAGCGCCGCCTTCGAGGCCACGTAGGCGGAAAAGCGCGGCGCCTTGGTCAGCACGCCGATCGAGGAGATGTTGATGATGTGGCCCTTGTTCTGCTTGATCATCGCCGGCAGGAAACCCATGATCAGCCGAAGCGACCCGAAATAGTTGAGCTGCATGGTGCGCTCGAAGTCGTGATAGCGATCGAAGCTGTTGGCGATGCCCCTGCGGATCGAGCGGCCGGCGTTGTTGACCAGATAGTGGCAGGTGCCGTAGTCCTTGAGCACGGAAGCGACCAGCGCATCGCAACTGGCGGTGTCGGAGAGGTCGCACGGGTAGAACTTGGCGGTTCCGCCGGATTCCTTGATCTTGGCCAGCGTCGCCTGCGCCTTTTCCGGGTCGCGCGCGACGATCACCACCTTGGCCCCGGCGTCGGCCAGCCGGATGGCGGTGGCCTCGCCGATGCCCGAGGTGCCGCCGGTGACCACCACCACCTTGCCCTTGACCTTGCCTTCCAGGGTGCGGTCGATGAACAGGTCCGGGTCGAGGTTGCGCTCCCAGTAATCCCACAGGCGGTGGGCATAGGTGTCCAGCTTCGGCACGGCGATGCCGGAGCCTTTCAGTGCCTTGACCGTATCGCGGTTGTCGAACTTGGTCGGGTAGTTGATGAAGCCGAACACATCTTTCGGGATGCCCAGGTCATTGAGGATTTGGTTGCGCGCGCGGCGCACCGGCGCCACCTGCATCAGCCCCTGCACGACGTAACCGGGGATGAAGCTGAACATCTTGGCGTTGAGGCGCATGGTCATCTGCGGCGCGTGCGCGGCCTTGGCGAACAGGTTGAGAACTTCGCCGATGCGCATGGGTTCCGGATCGGTCAGGTGGAAGCAGCCGCCGTCGAGGCCCTTCTTGTGCGCGATGTGGTCCATCGCGTCGACCACATAGTCGACCGGGATCATGTTCAGGCGTCCGCCCTCGATGCCGACGGTCGGCATCCATTGCGGCAACGCATTGCGCATCTTCTGGATCAGCTTGAAAAAGTAATACGGCCCGTCGATCTTGTCGATTTCGCCCGTCTGCGAGTGCCCGACCACCATACCCGGGCGGTAGATGCGCCAGGGTACCTTGCACTCGGCGCGGACGATGCCCTCGGAGTCGTGCTTGGTGCGGAAATAGGGGTGGTCGAGTTCCTCGGCCTCCTCGAACATGTCCTCGCGGAAGGTGCCGTCATAGAGTCCCGCGGCGGCGATCGAACTGGTGTGGTGGAAACAACCGGCCTTGATCGCCTCGGCGAACTGCACGGCATTGCGCGTGCCGTCGATGTTGGCCACGCGCTGGCTTTCGGCATCGGCGGAAAGATCGTAGATCGCCGCGAGGTGGAACACGTGCGCGACCTTGCCCTTCATCTTGGCCAGGTCGGCCGCGGCCACGCCCAGTTTCGGCTTGGCCAGGTCGCCGACCACCGGCACGATGCGCTTCTGCCGGGCGTCGAGCCCCCACCACTTGTAAAGGCCTTCGAGTTTTTTCAGCGAGTCCTTGCGCACCAGCACATGGATGGTGCCGCTGCGCTTGAGCAGGTTCTGGATCAGGAATTTGCCGATGAAACCGGTTCCGCCGGTGATGAAATAGCTCATGGGGGCCTCTGGGATGTTCTTGGGTTGGATTGGCGGGAAAAGCCGGTGTCTGGCCGGGAATGTTACTTGGGATTGGCGGATCGGGGCAAACCGGGCCGCCTTCTAGTGTGTTTGCTCTAAAAGCTCGCCCTAGACTCCGCCCAGTACGCAACATCCCCCAATGCCCATAGGAGATTCACATGGCAACCCGCAAAAGTGTCAAGAAAGCCGCCGTCCGCAAGCCCGCCCCGCGGGTTCGCAAGGCCTCCGCCGCCAAGTCCGCCCCGCGCGCCACCGATGCCGGCGTCGCCCACAAGGTCGTCCTCGCCGGGCTCGGTGCAGCCAAGCGCGCGCAGAACGAGGCCCTGAAGGTTTACGGCGCCATCGCCACCGAAACCGAGCGCCTGACCCAACTGACCGCGGATGCGGCCGAAGGTCTGATCAACAAGGCCAACATGTTCGTTCGCGAAGGCCAGAAGATCCAGTCGCAGGCGCAGGCCCGCGCCGAGGCCAAGGCACGCGAAGTTGCCAAGGAAGTCCGCGCGCTCGCCGCCAAGTCGCAGAAGGCGCTGCAGCAGAACCTGAATGGCGCGTTCAACGAATCAGCCGCTGCCGCACGCGAGAACATCACCCGCCTCGAGCACGTGTTTGAAGCCCGGGTGGCGCGCACCCTGAACACCTTCGGCATCCCGTCGGTGCAGAACGTGCGCGAATTGCAGGCGCGCATGGCCGACCTGCAAAAGGCGCTCAACCAGTTGAACCGGCGCGGCGTCCGGGCCTGACCCGATCCGCGTTCCGGCTTCGGGCCGAACCGATGAAAACAGGGATCCGCCGGATCGGCGTTTCCCTGTTTTTTCCTTCAGAATGAAGCATCGCAACTGGCCCCGGCTTTCCTTATGGCCCGACTGATCAGACCCCAGCTCGTCGCCGCGGATCCGCATGCGCGCAAGCGCGCGACGGCGCGGTCCCGGCCGAAAATCGGCCTCGCCCTGGCCGGCGGCGGGCCGCTCGGCGCCATATACGAAGTCGGCGTGCTCAAGGCCCTGGACGAGGCGCTGACCGGCATCGACCTCAACGACCTCGACGTGTATGTCGGGGTATCCGCGGGCAGCTTCATCACCGCCGGGCTGGCCAACCAGATCACGCCCCAGCAGCTGTTCCAGCTGTTCATCGAAAACAAGACGACCAACAAGAAGACCGGCGCGCTGACCCCCGAGCTGTTCCTGCGCCCGGCCTTTCGCGAGTACTGGCGCCGCCTGCGCTCGGTGCCGCCCTTGCTGGCGCGCGGCGCGTGGCGCTACCTGACCCACCCGACTTCCTACAGCCTGGCGGAGAGTTTCGCCGGTTTGGCGCGCGCCCTGCCGACCGGCCTGTTCGACAACGACGTGGTGCGCGCCTACCTGCAACGCGCATTCAGCGAACCAGGCCGCAGCGACGATTTTCGCACCGTGCGGCGCAAGCTGTATTCGATCGCCACGGACCTGGACACCGGCGAGACGGTGCGCTTTGGCGGTCCGGGATTCGAGGATGTGCCGATTTCCCAGGCCGTGCAGGCCTCGTCGGCGCTGCCGGGGCTGTTTCCGCCGGTCAAGATCGGCGATCGCTATTACGTCGATGGCGCCCTGAAAAAGACCATGCACGCCTCGGTGGCGCTGGAGGAGGGCGCCCGGCTGGTGCTGTGCATCAACCCGATCGTGCCGTTCAACGCTGCGCATGCGCGCCGGCACGGCCGGCAGGAGATGGAGAAGCTCGTCGAGGGCGGCCTGCCCACGGTGTTGTCGCAGACCTTTCGCGCGATCATCCACTCGCGCATGCAGGTGGGCCTGCAGAAATACGTCAGCCAGTACAAGGGCGCCGATGTCGTGCTGTTCGAGCCGAGCAGCGACGATGCCGAGATGTTCTTTTCCAACCTGTTCAGCTACTCGCAGCGCCGGCGGGTTTGCGAGCACGCCTACCAGCGCACCCGCGCCGACCTGCTCAAGCGGCGATTCGAGCTCGAACCGGTGCTGGCCCGGCACGGCGTCGGCCTCGATATCGAGGTTCTCAAGGATCCGGCCCGCCGGCTCGATGACCGCAGCTTCCGCCGTTCGCGCGGCAGCCGGCAGGACCGCCTGAAACGCGCCCAGGTCGAACTGTCGGACACCGTCGTCGACCTCGAACGCTGGCTCCAGCGCCGCAAAGCGGCCTAGTCACGACCGCCGGCCCTGCCCGGCCGGCGTGTAACATTCGGCAATGCCCCGCGCCCTGCCAACGACGACCCCGGCGAATCCGTCCGCGCCCCAGTCCCGCTCGGCACGCACGCGTGCGCGCATCCTCGCGGTCAGCCTCGAGCTGTTCAATCAGCGCGGCGAGGCCAACGTCACCACCGGCCACATCGCCGACGAACTCGACATCAGCCCGGGCAACCTCTACTACCATTTCCGCAACAAGGACGCGATCATCCATGAACTGTTCGCCGGGTTCGAGAAGGCGATCGACATCGGCCCGGGCGAGGTCGAAGACCCGGCGATGGCCATGGAGGACCTGTGGCTCTACCTGCACCTGATGTTCGAGCGCATCTGGCAGTACCGCTTCCTCTACCGCAACCTCAACGACCTGTTGATGCGCGACGCCAAGCTGAAGTCGCATTTCAACATCATCATCGGCCACAAGCGCGAGGCCATCCATGCCTTGTGCGCGGCGCTGGTCGAGGCCGGGGCGATGCGCGCAAGCCCGCGTGCCATCGACATGCTGACCGAGAACATCCTGGTGATCGCCACCTTCTGGCTCAACTATGAGCACCTGAGCGCACGCCGCCCCGGGCGGCTGGAGGCCGAGCAGCGGCAGGACAACCACCTCACGCACGGCGTGGCACAGGTCATGGCGCTGGTCGCGCCGTTTCTCATCGGCGAGGCGCGCGAGCACCTGGATCACCTGATCGACAATTACACGTAAACGAGCAAACAAGGAGGCGGCAATGGCCAAGTGGAACAAGTTCCCGTACGACGCAAAGCCCATCACCTACGCAGGGGAGGCGTTGAAGAAGCATTGGGACGCGTTGCACAAGGGCGACAACGAGGCGTACCCGAAGGAGGCTGCGCTGCAGCAGGCCTGGCGCAGCTTCCACGCCGGCGACTTCGCAGCGGCAGCGGAAGCGGGCGCCGGGCACACGGTGGCGATCAAGGCGACATCGATCTACGCAACGCACTTGGAGAAGAAGGAGGCCGCCAAGGCCAAGCTCTATCAGGAGGCGATGGCCATGGCCGAAGCCCTGATGAAGAAGGAGCCGAAAAACGCCAACGCCTTCTACCAGTATGCCTACGCCGCCGGGCGCTACAGCCAGACCATTTCGGTGGCCAAGGCGCTCAAGGAAGGCTACGGCGGCAAGATCCGCAACGCTCTCGATGCGGCGTTGAAGCTCGATGCGAAGCATGCCGACGCGCACACCGCCCTCGGCGCCTACCACGCGGAGATCATCGACAAGGTCGGCGCGATGATCGGCAAACTGACCTACGGCGCAAACCGCGAGGCCGCGGTCGAGCACTACGAGAAGGCGCTCAAGCTCAACCCGGCATCACCGATCGCGCACATCGAGTATGCCAACGGACTGCTCATGCTGTTCGGCGACAAGCAGGAGGCCAAGGCGGTGCAGCTCTACGAAAAGGCTGCGGGCATGAAAGGACGCGATGCCATGGAGATGCTCGACATCGAGATGGCGAAGAACGAACTGGAAGACTGAATGGGCCCGCTCACCCTCGAGACCATCCGCGAGGCGCACGCGCGCATCCAGCCGCACATCCACCGCACGCCGGTGCTGTCGAGCCGGGTGCTCAATGCAGCCGTCGGCGCGCAGCTGTTCTTCAAGTGCGAAAACCTGCAAAAGGTCGGCGCGTTCAAGGCGCGCGGCGCGTCGAACGCGGTGTTCTCGCT
>DASUDU010000333.1:0-3981 GCA_036275435.1 Usitatibacteraceae bacterium
CGGCGACAGCATCTCCGCCGGCATCGGGCAGGGCTACAACGCCTTCACGCCGATGCAACTGGCGCACGCCATCGCCGCGATCGCCAACGACGGCGTGGCCTACCGGCCGCGGCTGCTCAAGCGCGTCACCGATGCCACCACTGGCGCGGTGCGCGAATTGCCGCCGGTAGTCGACGGCCGCCTCAACCTGAAACCGGAAAACATTGCGTTCATCAAGTCCTCGCTTGAAGGCGTGCCCAAGTCGGGCACCAGCGCGCGCGCTTTCCTCAACGCCGCGTACGTCAGTGCCGGCAAGACCGGTACCGCGCAGGTGTTTGGCCTCAAGGGCGAAAAGTATGTCGAAAGCCGCGTTGCCGAACGCCTGCGCGACCACGCCTGGTACATCGCCTACGCCCCGGCCGATGCGCCGACCATTGCGCTGGCCGTGCTGGTTGAGAACGGCGGCTTCGGCGCGCAGGCTGCGGCACCACTGGCGCGCGCGGCCTTCGATTACCACCTTACCGGGAAGCTGCCCGACGTCGCGGCCCGAAAGCCCCATGTTCCAGCAGTGGATTAACCTCGCGTTCGATCGCATCACGCGGCGCCTCGACGGCCCGCTGATGGTCACGCTCATGGTGCTCGCGGCGCTGTCGATCGCGGTGATCTATTCCGCTTCCGGCGGCGGCGGGTTCGACCGCGCGTTGGGCCAGGTGCGCAACTTCGCGGTGGCATTGGTGGCGCTGTGGCTGGTGGCCAACATCCCGCCGCAACAGCTGATGCGCCTGGCGATCCCGGTCTACACCCTCGGACTGGTGCTGCTGATCGGCGTGGCGCTGGGCGGCGAGATCCGCAACGGCGCGCGGCGCTGGCTCAACCTCGGCTTCGCCACCATCCAGCCGTCGGAAATCATGAAGATCGGCGTGCCGCTGATGCTGGCCTGGTATTTCCACCGTCGCGAGGAGGGCCTGAACTGGAAGGACTATGCGGCGGCGATCGTCATCCTCATGGTGCCCACCGGGCTGGTGGTGCGCCAGCCCGACCTGGGCACGGCGATCCTGATCTTTGCCTCCGGCTTCTTCGTCATCTTCCTGGCCGGATTGTCGTGGAAGGTGATCCTTGGCGGCATCGTCGCGGCGGCCGCGGCGGCCCCGCTGCTTTGGAACTTCCTGCACGACTACCAGAAGCGGCGCATCCTCACGCTCATCGATCCGACCCAGGACCCGCTGGGCGCGGGCTACCACATCATCCAGTCGACCATCGCCATCGGCTCGGGCGGCGTCCTCGGCAAGGGCTGGCTGACGGGAACGCAGACCAAGCTCGATTTCATTCCCGAGCGGACCACCGATTTCATCCTCGCGGTGTTCGGCGAGGAATTCGGACTGGTCGGCAACCTCCTGCTCATCACGCTTTACCTGATCATCGTCGGGCGCGGCCTGATGATCGCGATCAACGCGCCGACGACGTTTTCGCGGCTGATCGCCGGCGCGGTAACCCTGACCTTCTTTACCTACGCGTTCGTCAACATGGGCATGGTTTCGGGAATCCTGCCGGTAGTGGGCGTACCGTTGCCACTGGTGAGTTACGGTGGCACCGCGGTGCTGTCGATGCTGGTCGGCTTCGGCATCCTCATGTCGATCTCGACACACAAGCAGCTGGTGTCGACGTGATGGGCTTTCTGTCTAATTTGAAAAGTCCAGGACTGGCGCGGCGTTTGGGGCGGTTTTGGCCTGGAATGCGCTGCAGTGCTTGGATTCTTGGTTCTTCTGCCAAGGGGAAGCCACGCGCGATCTTGAACCTTGCCCAGGATTGCCCGGCAGCTACCCACGGCTTTATTCAGGCACGCAAGGATTTTGCGAAGCGCAGGACATTTTCCGCGCTCGGCGTGGGCGCCCTCGCGATCCTCCTTGCCGCTTGTGCTTCACCGGCAAAAAAGTCCGAGCCACAAAAGACCCCGACCACGGCCCGCCCTGGCGCTTATTACCTCGACGACGGCCCCGGCGACAGCCTGCCGCCGAACCTGGATGCGATTGCCGACGCCGTGCCGCGACCCGAGCCTCTGCACCGCGGCGCCAACAAGCCCTATACGGTGTTCGGCAAGACCTACGTGCCGAATGTCGCCGCCGACCCGTTCCGCCAGGAGGGCATCGCCTCGTGGTACGGCCGGAAATTCCATGGCAATCCGACCTCGATCGGCGAGCCCTACGACATGTACGGGATGAGCGCCGCGCACCCGACCCTGCCGCTGCCGTCCTACGTGCGCGTGACCAACCCGGCCAACATGAAGTCGGTGATCGTGCGCGTCAATGACCGCGGGCCGTTCCATTCCGACCGCATCATCGATTTGTCCTACATGGCGGCGGCCAAGCTCGACATCGCCCGCAAGGGCAGCGGCCGGGTGATCGTCGAGCGCATCTTTCCCGGACAGGCCCTTGCCGCTCCCGTGGCGACTCCGGCAGCGCCGCCCGCGCTCGCGCCGCCAGCGGCGCCGTCCATCGTGCTCTCGCCGATCAGCGGCGAGGCGGGAAGCTTCTACTTGCAGCTGGGCGCCTTCTCCTCGCGCGACAACGCCGAGAACTTCCGCGTGCGCATGGCGCGCGAACTGGACTGGAACCGCGAACCGATCCAGCTGGTCCCGGGCGACGGCTGGTTCCGCGTGCGCATGGGGCCGTACGCGACGCGCGACGAAGCCGAAGCGATCGCCGCCCAGGTTCGCCAGTCCCACGATTTTTCACCCACCATCCAAAAGCAATAGGTCCATGATCGATTCTGTCCCGCTTCACCGTGCACGCTTCGTCCTGCTTGCCGTCCTGCTCGCCGCCGCCGTTCCCGCCCATGCGCAGCTGTCCGACATCCCGGCCCCGCCGATTGCCGCGCGCGCCTATGTGCTTGTCGATGCGACCAGCAACCAGACACTGGCCAGCTTCGCCTCGGCCGAGCGCTTCGAGCCGGCCTCGCTGACCAAGCTGATGACCGCATACCTGGTGTTCCAGGCGCTGCGCGAAAAAAAGCTCAAGCTCGACCAGCCGGTCGCGGTCTCCGAGCGCGCCTGGCGCGCCGAGGGTTCGCGCATGTTCATCGACCCGAAGCAGGCGCCGAGCGTGGAAAACCTGATCCGCGGCATGATCATCCAGTCGGGCAACGATGCCTCGATCGCGCTGGCCGAGGCGGTGGCGGGCAGCGAGGAGTTGTTCGCGATGGCGATGAACAAGCAGGCCCGGGCGCTGGGCATGAAGAACAGCCAGTTCGCCAATGCCACGGGCCTGCCGAACCCGCAGCACTATTCGACCGCCGAGGATCTGGCGTTGCTGGCCCACGCGCTGATGCGCGATTTTCCCAGCGAGGTCGGCTACTACAAGGAGCGCGAATTCACCTGGAACAAGATCACCCAGCCCAATCGCAACCGCCTGTTGTGGCAGGACCCGACCGTCGACGGCCTGAAGACCGGGCATACCGAGCCGGCCGGCTACTGCCTGGTGGCCACCGCGCGCCGCGGCGAGGCCGACAAGGTGCGGCGCCTGGTTTCGGTGGTGCTGGGCACCGCCTCGGACGTGGCGCGCATGCAGGAAAGCCAGAAGCTCCTGAACTACGGGTACCAGTTCTTCGACGCGCAGCGCCTCTACAAGCGCAACGAGGCGGTTGCCACGCTGGACATTTTCAAGGGCGCGCAAAACACCGTGAAGCTCGGCTTCGAGCGCGACATGTGGCTGACCCTGCCGAAAGACCGCTTTGCCGGCCTCAAGGCCACGCTGTCGACAACCCAGCCGCTGCTTGCGCCGTTGCAGCGTGGGCAGAAAGCGGGGGTGATGAAATTGACGCAAAATGACAAGCTGATCGCGGAACTTCCCGTCGTCGCGCTCGAGGACGTGCCGGTTGCCGGCGTGCTGGGGCGGGGCTGGGATGCGATCCGCCTCCTTTTCAAATGACTGACTGGAACCCTCTCCCTTGGGAGAGGCCAAGGTGAGGGCAAGCTTCATTGCGAAAGCCCGGACCCTCACCCCGACC
>DASUDU010000334.1:0-2692 GCA_036275435.1 Usitatibacteraceae bacterium
CTCGTCAACACGCTCGGGCAGCAGGAACTGGAGCCACACGTGGGGCTTTCGTCCGCCGCGCAAGCGCCCTGTTCACCCTTGTGGCTGTGCTCGCCGTAGAACGGGATCGAATCGAGGGTGCGAAATTGTTCCCAAGGAATGCCGGTCGGATCTTTCACCCAATACTTGTCAGACGTGGCATAGCAGCAGTTGGTGCCTTTCTCGGCCACAACCTCGGAGGTTGCGTCGCGAAGCTTTGCATGCATCGCCTCGAGTTCTTCGTCAGTTTCGGCCTGGAATCCAAGGTGATTGAGTCCGGCGGCACCGGCGTGCTGGGAGATGGCGAAATTGAGGCGCGGATCATCGAGCATCCATTTCGCGTAGTCCTTCTTTTCCACGGTCGGCGACATGCCGAACAGGGTCGAATAGAAGCGGGTCGAAGCGGCCAGGTCCTTGACCGCAACGTGAACATGAAAGCGTTTCATCAGGATTTCTTTCTAGACGTGGGAGGTTTCGCGGGGACTTTCGATCCCTTGCGCACGGGCAGGCGCGGCGCGCATGCCGCTACGCCCGGACCGCATGCACTGCCCGCGCAGCAGTTCTCGGTCAGGAATTGAAGAATGGAATTCATGGTGTCGAAATTGGCCGCGTAGACGATCGAGCGGCCTTGGGGGGTGGCGATCGTCAGCCCCGCCTGGGTCAGTTCTTTCAAGTGGAACGACAGTGTTGCGTTGGCAATGCCGAGACGCGCGGCGATGGTGCCGACGGCCAAGCCGTCACTGCCAGCGACGACCAACAGGCGGAAAATGGCCAGTCGCGTTTCCTGGGCAAGCGCGCCGAGTACGGCAGTCGCGGTTTTCGTTTCCATGTTTCCAGTATTATCGAAATAAAAGCAACTGTCAAACGCCCTCTGCCGGATTGGGTTGTCCGTGGATTGTCAGGAGAGCCGGACGCCAACCGACCAATCCGCAGCCGCGCTGCGCGGGCGTGCCACATCCGCCGGCCCGATGCCGGCGTAGTTCCGGCATCGGGCCGATGCGGTTTGGCGCACAATCCGGCTTCCAGACGAATTCAGAAAGGGCTCCATGCGCTTCCTCGCTTCCCTCCATGCTTGCCTGCTCGGCCTTGCCATCGCAATGCCCGGCGCGGCACAGCCCGCGCTCGAGTTCGGCGTCGGCCTGTTCCAGCCGGACAAGGAGAAAAACGACGCGACCTACCGCCCGCTCGCCGAGTACCTCTCGAAGGAACTCGGCCGCCCGGTGAAACTGCGCACCGTCGATACCTGGGAAGGACTCGCCAAGTCGCTGGCCAGCGGCGAGACCGACATGGCGCTGATGGGACCATGGGGCTATGTGCTGGCCAATCACCAGGCCGGCGCACAGGCGGTGGCGACGATCCTCTACCAGGGCAAGCCCGAGTACTTCGCAATCATGGTCACCGGCGCCAACAGCGGCATCCGCTCGATCGATGACCTGAAGGGCAAGACTTTCGCCTTCGGCGACAAGGGTTCGACCTCCGGATACCTGATCCCCAGCCACGAGTTCCAGCGGCGCGGCATCGATCCCGACAAGTATTTCTCGAAAGTCGTCTACACCAAGCACCAGGCGATCGAAACGCAGGTGGTGCGCGGCGAGCTCGACGCCGGCGCCGACTACAACCGCAACCGCGACGCAATGATCGCCGAAGGGCTCATCAAGGCCGCGGACAGCCGCATCATCTGGACCTCGGCACCGCTGCCCAACGACGCCTTCGCGGTTTCGAAGGAACTGTTCCGCGACAAGGCACTGCTGGCCAGGCTGACCCGGGCCCTGGAGGCGATCGGGCCGCAGCTGAAAACCCGTCCGAACCTGCTGCCGGCAAACTACACCGGCTTCGTCGCCACCGACAATGCGTATTACCAGCCGATTCGCGACGCCGGGCTGGAAACCGGCAAGCTTGCGCCGGTGAAAAAGTAGACGGCTGCGGCCTGCCTCCCCCCCGAGCGTGCACACCACCACTCTCACCGCCAGTCCCGACCTCGCCGAATCCCGTGGCGGTTTTTCGTCGCGCCGCTCAACGGTTCTGCTGGCGGTCTACGCGCTTCTGGTGGCGACTTGCGTGGCCAGCCTGATCCAGGCCGGCGATTTTTCGCTCGGCCGCAAGCCCTGGCAGAACCTGCTGCAAACCGCGGAGGAACTGTCGACCCCCAGCGTGTTCAAGCTCTGGTTCGGCAACACCGCGCTCGAATACAAGGCCGACGACGGCCGCGTGCTGCGTGTCGACAACGAACGCGCCAGCGAGGCGCGCTTCCTTGCCGGGCTCGCCGAGGCGATGTGGACCACGTTCAAGATCGCTACGCTCGGCTCGCTGTTGGCGGCGATGCTCGGCGCGCCGCTCGGCTTCCTGTCGGCCAGAAACATGCACGCACCCGCGGCGGTCGCGTGGCTGGCCCGGCGCATCCTCGACGTCTGCCGCTCGATCCACACGCTGGTGTTCGGGCTGCTGATCGTCGGCATCATCGGCCTGGGGCCGATGGCCGGGATCCTCGCCATCGCCTTCCATTCAATGGGTTCCTGGGGCAAGCTCTACGCCGAATCAATCGAGACGCTGGACATGCGGCCGATCGAGGCGGTGCGTGCCACCGGCGCCACGCCCGCGCAGGTGTTCCTGTTCGCCGTGTGGCCGGCGCTGCTGCCCAACTTCGTTTCGAACCACCTCTACATCTGGGAATACA
>DASUDU010000335.1:0-7104 GCA_036275435.1 Usitatibacteraceae bacterium
TCGGTCTCGTCGTTCATTGCGCCGATCCTCGCCGGGGTCGGCATTGACAGCTTCGGCCATCGTACGACCTTCCTGCTGCTGTCGCTGTTCACCATCCTGCCGGTGGCCGGGCTGCTGCTTGGCGTCGTGCAGTTTCCCAAGCCGGTCGCGCATGCCCAGACCGGTGCTGCCGGCCATGTGCTGGACCTGCTGCGCGACCGGCCGCTGCGCAACCTGTTCGTGACCATGGCGATCCTCACGGTTGCTTGGGATGTATACGGTTTTGCCATCCCCGTGCACGGCTCGAACCTTGGCCTGTCGGCCTCGAAAATCGGCGTGGTCATGGGTGCGTTTGCCGCGGCCACATTCACGGTCCGCCTGGCGATCCCGTTTCTGGCCTCGCGGGTGCGGCCCTGGACCCTGTTGACAGCCGCGCTGGCCGTCGCCGGGCTGAGTTTCCTTGGCCTTTCGTTGGCCGAGGGCGTCGGCGCATTGATGGTCCTGGTGTTTTGCCTCGGCCTCGGGCTCGGCGCGCCGCAGCCGATGATACTTGCCCTGCTGCACGAGTCCGCGCCGAAAGGCCGCGCCGGCGAGGCGCTGGGACTGCGCACGACGCTGATCAACGGCAGCCAGACCGTCATGCCGGTGCTGTTCGGGTTGGTCGGCACCGCGCTGGGTGTCCTGCCGCTGTTCTGGGTCATCGGCGGCGCGCTGCTGGCGGGCGGCGCTTTCGCCCGCAAGGTGGCACAACGAATCGCAGACGCAGCAGATTCCGCGCATTGAACGCTTGGCCGCGCGACGGGTCGAAGCGGCTGTCTTGAATTGGCGCGTCCTGCCCCCATGTTGGCGGCAGGCCGGTTTCGGTGGCCGACCGTCGGCGTCGCGGTAGAATGGCGCCGCTTCTTTTTCCCCTGAGGAGATTTGCCCGATGAAACGCGTGTTCCTGTTCATCCTCACCAACCTTGCCGTGATGCTGGTGCTAGGCGTCGTCACCTCGCTGCTTGGCGTCAACAGGTACCTCACGGCGGGCGGCCTGAACATCGGCATGCTGCTGGCGTTTTCGGCCGTGGTCGGCTTCACCGGCGCGATCTTTTCGCTGCTGATTTCCAAGCCGATGGCCAAATGGAGCACCGGGGCCAAGGTCCTCGACAACCCCTCGACCGAAACCGAGCGCTGGCTGGTTGAAGCCGTGCGCCGCCTGGCCAACAAGGCCAACATCGGCATGCCGGAAGTGGCCATCTACGAAGGCGAGCCCAATGCCTTTGCCACCGGCGCGTTCAAGAACTCCTCGCTTGTCGCCGTGTCGACCGGCCTTCTCGAGTCGATGACCAAGGAAGAAGTCGAGGCGGTCTTGGCGCACGAAGTCGCGCATATCCAGAACGGCGACATGGTCACGCTGACGCTAATCCAGGGCGTGGTCAACACCTTCGTCGTCTTCCTGTCGAAGATCGTCGGCTATTTCGTCGACCGCGTGGTGCTCAAGAACGACCGGGACGGCCCGGGCATCGGCTACTACGTGACGGACATTGCCTGCCAGATCGTCTTTGGCCTGCTGGCCTCGATCATCGTCGCATGGTTCTCGCGCCAGCGCGAATTCCGCGCCGACTCCGGCGCGGCAACCCTGATGGGCTCCCCGCAGCCGATGGTCAAGGCGCTGGCGCGCTTGGGGGGGCTGGAACCCGGCGAACTGCCCAAGAGCCTGGCCGCATCCGGCATTTCCGACAAGGCGGGATTCATGGCGCTGTTCTCCTCGCATCCGCCCATCGAGGTGCGCATTGCCGCCCTGCAAGGCAAGCGCGCCGGGTAAGCGTTGCCGCAACAGCAAAAAAGCCGCGTCATCGACGCGGCTTTTTTTGTGCCCGCTGCCTACAGGCGTTATTTCTTGTCGCCGCCGAACGCCGACTTGATGGACCCGAACAAGCCCGCCTTCTTGGGTTCTTCCTCTGGCGCTTTTTCCGGGAGCACCGCGTACTGGGGATTCTTCAGGTCTGGCCGCTTGATTTGACCGGTTGCGCTCAGATTGGCCGTCGGGCGCCGGTTGTAGCTCTTGAAGTTCGAATCCTTGCCGATGAACAGGCGGGCGAGGTCCTCGAGCGACTGGTCATTGACCACGTCCGGCTCGAGCGTGTACATGGTCGGGCCGAAGTCCTCGACGTTTTTCAGCTTGAAACGGATCACGCCGTTGTCATAGTCGCCGATGATTTCGGCGCCGCACAGGATCTCGCAGCTGATCTTGAACACCTCGGAGGTCACGACGCGCCGCTCGTTGCGGAACACCTCCGAAGTGAACCGCAGGTTGTTTTGCCACAGCAGGTCGCGGAACCGCTCGATCGTCTCGGCCTCGCGCTTGACGCTGAGCACATCCGGCTTGCCGCGCTTGAAGGTGATCGACAGGTTTTCGAAGTGCTCGCGGTTTTCGCGCTGCGACGTTCGGTACTCGATGCGGTAGTCGGATTGCGACAGGCCGTCGATCTTGCCCACGGTGTGCAATTCATAGGACATCGGGCAGGCCGGCTTGACCACATTGAGCTGCTTGAAAAGCTCGAACATGTACTGGAAAGTCTTGCGCAGGGCACGATCCACCGAGGCGGCATTGGCCTTCAACGCCTGGGAGCGCTCGGCTTCCTGATTGCGAAGCGAGTCGGCCTCTTTCTTGATGTCGTCCAGCAGTCCCATGAATTCTCCGGAAATGCAACAATGATGCGCCGCGCGCCGCCGTACCGTCACAGGGCCGGCTGCGCTATTTTGCGCGTATTCTAGCGCGCCCGACAACCCCTGTCAGCCGGTGCAAACCCCTATGAAGAAAATCCTCGCCCTCGATCAAGGTACCACGAGTTCGCGCGCCCTGGTGTTCGATCCGGACGGCACGGTGCGCGCCAGCGCGCAACGCGAGTTCGCGCAGCACTTCCCGCAGCCCGGTTGGGTGGAACACGATCCGCGCGAGATCTGGGCAAGCCAGCGCGACGTGGCCGCGGCGGCGCTGGCCCAGGCGCAAACGGGCACCGGCGACCTCGCTGCGATCGGCATCACCAACCAGCGCGAAACGACGCTCATCTGGGATCGTGCCAGCGGCCAGCCAATCGCCCCGGCGATTGTCTGGCAGGACCGGCGCACGGCGGCCATCTGCGATGACTTGCGCCGCTCCGGCCATAGCGAAACCATCCGCGACAAAACCGGGCTGGTGCTTGACGCGTATTTTTCCGGCTCGAAAGTCAAATGGCTGCTCGATCATGTTTCGGGGGCCCGCGGCCGCGCCGAACGCGGCGAATTGGCCTTCGGCACCATCGACAGCTGGCTGGTCTATCAATTGACCGGTGGCAAAGTCCATGCCACGGACGTGTCGAATGCGTCGCGCACGCTGCTGTTCAATATTCACACCCTCGATTGGGACGACGAGCTGCTCGCGTTACTGGACATTCCGCGGCCGCTTCTGCCAAAAATCGTCAGTTCATCCGGCATCATCGGCGAAACCACCTGCGACGGGCTGCCGGGCGGAATTCCCATTGCCGGCATCGCCGGCGACCAGCAGGCCGCGCTGTTCGGCCAAGCGTGTTTCAGCGCGGGCATGGCAAAAAATACCTATGGGACCGGTTGCTTCATGCTGATGAATACCGGTGCCGCACCATGCAAATCGCAGCACAACCTCATCACCACCGTCGCCTGGCGCCTGGGCAATGACCCAGCAACCTACGCGCTCGAAGGCAGCGTGTTCATTGCCGGTGCAGCCGTGCAATGGCTGCGCGACGGCCTGGGCCTAATTCGCC
This sequence comes from Usitatibacteraceae bacterium, assembly GCA_036275435.1. Lineage (GTDB taxonomy): Bacteria > Pseudomonadota > Gammaproteobacteria > Burkholderiales > Usitatibacteraceae > UKL13-2. Next base: position 3,744 of record DASUDU010000335.1, read on the forward strand.
ATGCCTCCGAAATGGAAGCGCTGGCCCGCTCGGTCGAGAACAGCGGCGACGTGGTGTTCGTTCCGGCGTTTTCCGGATTGGGCGCGCCGGATTGGGATCCACGCGCGCGCGGCCTGCTCATCGGCATGACCCGCGGCACGCATCGCGGTCATATCGCCCGCGCAACACTGGAGGCGATTGCCCTGCAAAGCGTAGAACTGGCCAGGGCGATGCAAAAGGACGCCGGGGCACCCTTGGTCGAATTGCGGGTTGACGGCGGCGCGACCGTCAACGACCTGCTGATGCAAATTCAGGCCGACCTGGGCGGAATCCCGGTGATTCGCCCCTCGGTGACCGAATCGACGGCGCGCGGCGCCGCCTTTCTGGCCGGACTTGCGGTCGGCATCTGGAAAGACCTCGCGCAGATCAAGGCGCTTTGGCAGGTTGACCGCGCCTTCCGGCCTGAACTTCCGAAGGGTGCGGCGGATGCGGCGCTTCTGCGCTGGCGGGAAGCCGTGGACCGGGCCAAGTCCTGGTCCCGGGCATAACGCCGTCCGCTGGCGATTGCCACCCCGGTGTTCTTTGCCGGTGCGAGACGTTTCTCGGCATTCCGTGCAAACCAGAGCAATTGACACACGAGGCAAAAAACAATAAATTACCGACTGGTCAGTTATTAGATGGTTCGACATGGACAAGCCTTTCCAATCGGCGATGCCGCTGTACTCGACGGCATCCCTTCTGCCGCTGGCAGGCGCCCTGCTGGCTGTTGTCCTCGCCGGCTGCGCGGAAAAGCCCAAGACGGGGACCGTGGTGCGTCCGGCGCTGGCCCATGTGGTGCGCGGCGCGGCGGGCCTGGACACGGACATCTATGCCGGGGAAATTCGCGCACGCCGCGAATCCGATCATGCTTTTCGCATTGGCGGCAAAATGGTCGCGCGCGCGGTGGACGCCGGTGCCACGGTACGGCGCGGCCAGGTCCTGGCGCGGCTTGATCCGCAAGATGTCAGCCTGGCCCTAGAAAGTTCGGCCGCGGCGGCAACGGCAGCCGACACCGACGCCGCTTTTGCCGAGTCGGAATTGCGACGCTTCCGCGATCTGCAACAAAAAGGTTTCGTCAGCCAGTCGCTTCTTGACCAAAAGATCGCGCTCGCCAACGCCGCGCGGGCGCGTGCACAGGCGGCACACGCGCAGTCAGAGGTCTCGAGAAACCAGGCGGGCTATGCGCAACTGGTCGCGGAGTTCGACGGGGTTGTCACCCAGGTGTTCACCGAGGCGGGCCAGGTGGTTTCCGCAGGCCAGCCCGTGGTGCGCATCGCCAACCCGGCGGAAAGGGAACTGCTGATCAACGTGCCGGAGGCTTCGATCGCGGCATTCCGCCAGGGGCTTCGCGCCGACAACGTCAGAGACCTGCGCGTCGCCACCAGTGCTGCACCGAGGTCGTACGTTCCGGCACGGGTTCGCGAAGTTGCCGCCGCTGCCGATGCCGTCACCCGCACCTACGCGGTCAGGCTCGCGCTGGTCAATCCGGGTGACGCTTTCCAGCTGGGCATGAGCGGCCATGCGGTGTTGGCCAGCGCGTTGGCGGCTGACCGCCTGAGTATTCCGCTGTCGGCGGTGTTCATGAAAGGAACCAGCGCCGGGGTCTGGCGCATCTCCGCCGACGGCACGATTTCGCTCAAGCCGGTGACCGTCGTACAGTACACCGAGAACGCGGCAATCGTGCGCGGCGACATCGCGGCCGGCGACACCATCGTCGCGGCCGGAGGCCACAAGCTGCGCGAGGGCGAAAAGGTCAAGCCGGTTCTCGAACCGGCCGTCACCGGAGACGGAAAGGTCGCGGTGGCGCCCGCGGAACCCGCCGTACCGCCGGAGCAATTCGCCGCGCGGCGGCGCCCCTGAAGCGCATGCGCGATTTCAACCTTTCGGAATGGGCGCTCAAGCATCAGGCGCTGGTGTTCTATTTCATCGTCGTCATGGGGCTGATGGGCGTGTTCGCCTACAACCGGCTCGGACAGTCCGAAGATCCACCCTTCACGTTCAAGTTCCTGACCATCCGCACCGTCTGGCCGGGCGCGTCGCCGGCGGAAGTAGACCAGCAGGTCACCGAGCGGCTCGAGCGCAAGTTACAGGAAGTGCCGAACGTCAACTTCCTGCGCAGTTACTCACGCCCCGGCGAATCGCTGATTTTTTTCGCCATCAACGACGCCGCGCCGGCGAGCGCCGTGCCGGAAACCAACTACCAGGTGCGCAAGCGCATCGGCGACATCCGCCACACCCTGCCGCCCGGCACGCTCGGGCCGTTCTTCAACGATGAATTCGGCGATACCTTCGGCAATGTCTTCGCACTGACCGGGGATGGCTTCAGCGACGCGGACAAGAAGTTCTACGCCGAACGCATCCGCCGCGAGTTCCTGCGCGTGCCCAGCGTCGCCAAGGTCGAGCTGTTCGGCGAGCAGGATGAAAAAATCTACGTCGAGATCTCCAACATCAAGCTGGCCACGCTGGGAATCGACAGCGCCACGCTGGTTGCGGCGATGCAGGCGCAAAACGCGGTGGTCCCGGGCGGCGTGGTTGAAACGGCAACCGACAAGATCTACCTGCGCGCCAGCGGCGCGTTCGACAGCGTCGAGGCAATCCGCAATTTCACGCTTCGCGCGAACAACCGCGTGCTGCGACTCGGCGACATTGCGAGCGTGCGCCGGGGTTTTGTCGATCCGCCGTTGACGCGGATGCGCTACATGGGCCAGGACGCAATCGGGCTCGGCGTTTCGATGCGCAGCGGTGGCGACATCATCGAACTGGGCAAAAACCTCGACGAGGCCCTGCACCGGCTCGAACAGAGCCTGCCGGTCGGCCTGGAACTGCACCGCGTCAACGACCAGCCGCGGGCGGTCGCATCGAGCATCCGCGAGTTCGTCCGTTCCCTGACCGAGGCGGTGCTGATCGTCTTGGCGGTGACATTCTTCACGCTGGGACTGCGCACCGGGCTGGTGGTCGCCCTGTCGATTCCGTTGGTGCTGGCCGTGACCTTCTTCCTGATGGACCTGCTGGGGGTCGGGCTGCACAAGATCTCGCTCGGTGCGCTGGTGCTGGCCCTCGGCCTGCTGGTCGACGACGCGATTATCGCCGTCGAGATGATGGCCATCAAGATGGAACAGGGTTTCGACCGGGTGCGCGCGGCAAGCTTTGCCTACACCTCGACCGCGTTCCCGATGCTGACCGGCACGCTGGTCACGGTTGCCGGCTTCCTGCCCATCGCCACCGCACGTTCGGGCACCGGCGAATACACGCGCTCGATCTTCCAAGTCAGTTCAATTGCGCTGATCCTGTCGTGGTTTGCCGCAGTGATCTTCATCCCGTACATCGGTTACCACTTGCTGCC
>DASUDU010000336.1:0-2890 GCA_036275435.1 Usitatibacteraceae bacterium
GCAGGGGCTGCCGGTACCTTTCAATTCTTGGAATGCGCGTAGCGGCCAACTCCGTCTTGCGCACTGGTTGCGTCCCGCGCCAGCCGCTACCGGCGGGTGTTCGTGTGCGCGCGGGAATTGAAGCCCGCCGCCGCGAGCATCGCAATGATTTGGTCTGCATGCTCCCGGTTTCGGGTTTTCAGCACGAGGTCGACCTCGGCATTTTGCACCGGCAGGTGGGTGAACGCGCGATGGTGGTGAACCTCCTCGATATTGGCGTTGGCATCGGCGATGATTTGGGTGATACGCGCCAGAGCACCGGGCAGGTCGCGGATTTCGACGGTCAGTTTTGACAGCCGCCCGCTCTTGACCATCCCGCGCTCGATGATTCCGGCAAGCATCAGCGGGTCGATGTTTCCCCCACAAAGGACGACACCAACATTCCTGCCGGCAAAACGCGAACGATGCGCAAGAAGCGCCGCGAGCGACGCGGCGCCGGCGCCTTCCACCACCGTTTTCTCGATTTCCAGCAACATCACGATCGCCTCTTCGACGTCCGCCTCGCCGACCAACAGCAAGTCGGAAACAAGGCGCGCGACGATTTCCTGCGTCAACCGGCCCGGTTCCTTGACTGCAATGCCTTCGGCGATGGTCGAAAGACCAAACTGCGCGGTGCCGCCCTTGAGCGCGTGGTACATCGAGGGAAATCGCTCCATTTCAACGCCAATGACCTCGACTTCCGGCTTGATTGACCGGGCTGCGGTGGCGACCCCGGCAATCAGACCGCCACCGCCAACGGCGATACAAAGGGTATCGATCTGCGGGTGTTGTTCCAGCATTTCGAGCGCGACCGTGCCCTGCCCGGCAATCACCTTCGGATCGTCATACGGATGCACAAAGGTGTAGCCGGCCTGGGAAGCCAGCGTCAATGCCTGAGCCTTTGCGTCATCGAAGGATTCCCCATGGAGGATGACGCGGGCACCATGCCTGGCGGTCATCTCGACCTTGATGTTCGGCGTGTGCCGCGGCATGACGATCACGCTGGGAATGCCCAGCCGTGATGCATGGTGCGCAACGCCCTGCGCATGGTTTCCTGCGGATGCGGCAATCACGCCACGGGATCGCTCGTCGCCGTCCAGCGATGCCAGTTTGTTGAGCGCGCCGCGCTCCTTGAAACTGGCGGTGAACTGGTGGTTTTCGAATTTCAGGAAGACATTGGCGCCGGTTATTTCAGACAACGTTCGCGACTGGAGGCACGGGCTGCAGATGATATGCCCGGCCAGTACGCGGCGTGCATCCAGGACATCTTCCAGAGTGATCGACATGGCGGCCAATCACGACAGAAAGCGGAAGTCGACCTCGGGCTCGCGGCCGGCGATGATGTCCGCCAGCGCTTTTCCCGACCCTGGCGCCTCCGTCCATCCCAAAGTGCCATGCCCGGTATTGAGAAACAGGTTGGAGCAGCGCGACCGCCCGATCAGCGGGCAATTTGACGGGGTCGAAGGCCTCAGCCCGGTCCAATACACCGGATTGCCGTAGTCAGCCGCCTCGGGAAACAACTCCCGTGCCCGCTTCACCAGCATTTCGGTACGCACCACCGAAAGGGCCGTGCTGTATCCATCGAGTTCAGCGGTGCCGGCCACGCGCAGCCGGTTGCCAAGTCGCGAAAACACGATTTTCATGGCTTCATCGGTCAGACTGACTGTGGGCGCGCCATGGTATCCGTCCGTCGACAACGTAGCCGAGTACCCCTTTGCCGGATAAACGGGAATCGTGATGCCGATCGGCTTGAGCATCAGGTAGCTGTAGCTGCCCATCGAGCAGACATAGGCGTCGGCCTTGAGCGTCTCGGTGTGCCCAGTGGAATGCCGAAGGCGAATTCCGGACACCGTGTTGCCGGCCGTTTCAATGGCCTCGACCATGGCCCCATAGTGAAATTGCACGCCGCGCGCGGCGCACAGCGCGGCCAGGTTGCGGGTAAACACATGGGCATCGCCGGATTCGTCCGAAACGGAGTATGTGGCGCCGGCGAGCCGGTCGCGCATCGACCGCAAGGCCGGTTCGATGGCGATCGCCTCCTCAGCGCTTTTCGGCTCGCGCTCGATCCCGTAGCGCCGCAGAAGGCGCGAGGCTTTCTTGCCCGCCTCGAAATCTTCCCGGCTGGTGTAGATCTGCAGGATGCCGCGGCTCAACTGCTCGTATTCAATCCCCGTCTCCGCGCGCAACTCATGCAGGCACTGGCGGCTGTACAAGCCCAGATTCACCATTTCGCGGATGTTGCGATGAAAGCGCCATGGCAGGCACTCGACCATGAAACGCAGACCCCATGACAGTTGGTGCCATTCCATCCTTGGCCGGAACAGCAACGGCGCATCGTCGCGCATGAGCCATTTCAGGACTTTGAACGGGGCGCCCGGAGCTGCCCACGGCTCGGATTGCGAAACCGAAACCTGTCCGCCATTTGCAAAGCTGGTCTCGAGACCCGCACCGGGCTGGCGGTCGACCACCGTCACGTCATGGCCGCCGCGGGCTAGATACCAGGCGCTTGCGGTGCCCACCACGCCAGCGCCCATGACGACAACTTTCATGGAATTGTTTCCCATCCCGCGATCGCAGGAAGCGACGCAGTCTAAGCGTTTGGGATACCATTGTCAAAAGACCGACGCGCAGGAAACAGCCTGAATCGTTGATCCGGATTTGGCAGGAACATTCGAACCCATGACCCAGGCGCTTGCGGAATTTATCGAACGGGCCTGCCAGTACGATCCGGCAGACAGCCTGCTGCCGTTCACCGTTGACGGGGTGCTGGCCGGCTGGTTGACACACGCAATGGCCGAGCGCCTGGATTCATGGCCCGAATATTTTTCGGTGCGGCCACGCGCTGTCGGAATGCTCAGTCATTTCGAATCGG
>DASUDU010000337.1:0-5602 GCA_036275435.1 Usitatibacteraceae bacterium
GTTCAAGGTGTGGGGCCCGGAGAAGCTCGCCAGCGACGCCGAGGGACTGGGTTCGCGCGAGGACTGGGTGCTGCGCGCCAACGAGAAGTGGCACGGGTTCGGCAACCTCGCGCCCGGGTTCAACATGCTCGACCCGATCAAATCGACCATCGTCACTCCGGGGCTCGATGTGTCCGGCAAGTTCGCCAAGACCGGCATCCCGGCCTCGATCGTCACCAAGTTCCTGGCCGAGCATGGCGTGATCGTCGAGAAGACCGGCCTGTACTCGTTTTTCATCATGTTCACCATCGGCATCACCAAGGGCCGCTGGAATACACTGCTGACGGCCCTGCAGCAGTTCAAGGATGACTACGACAAGAACCAGCCGATGTGGCGCATTCTTCCGGAGTTCGTCGCCGCGCAGCCGCGCTACGAGCGCATCGGCCTCAAGGACCTGTGCCAGGAAATCCACGATTTCTACCGGGCCAACGACGTGGCGCGGATGACCACCGAGATGTACCTGTCGGACATGCAGCCGGCGATGAAGCCGGCGGATGCCTTTGCCAAGATGGCCCACCGCGAGATCGACCGCGTGCCGATCGACGAACTGGAAGGGCGCATCACCTCGGTATTGCTGACGCCTTATCCGCCGGGCATTCCGCTGCTGATCCCGGGCGAGCGCTTCAACCGGCGCATCGTCGACTACCTGAAATTCGCGCGCGAGTTCAACCAGCGTTTCCCCGGGTTCGAAACGGACATCCACGGGCTGGTCGAGGATCCCGCGGATGGGCCTGCGGGTTACTTCGTCGACTGCGTGCGCTAGGGATTTGCCGGGTGAGCCTGCCGCGTCTCAGGGCCCTGGTCGTCGACGATGATCCGACGATGGTCGAATTCGTCACGCGCACTCTGGCGCGCGCCGGATTTGCCGTCGAGACCGCCGCGGATGGGCTGAGCGCACTCGAAATGTTTCGCAAGGACCCCTACGATGCCGTGGTCATCGACCTGCGCATGCCGAAACTCTCCGGGATCAGCTTCCTCTTGAACCTGCGGCTGAAGCCCAATTCGCCGCACCGCGTGGTGATGCTCACCAGCCTCGACGACGCGAAGGTGCGGCGCGAGGCGCTTGATGCGGGGGCCGTGGCGTTTCTGGTCAAGCCGGCGACCTCACGGCAGATCCTCGATGCGCTCTTGCGGGTGACCGGTTGAAGCGCGCAATCGGCTATCGCGGCGTGGCCTGCCGCGCTTGTCCGGTGCCCATCATCGCCCCATGAATACGCCCGTCCCGCAGATTCGCGCGCTGGTCATCGACGATGAGGAAACGTCCGTCGAGCAGCTGTGCGCCGTGCTCGGCAAGCTCGGATTTGCCACCGAAGTGGCCCGCGACGGCCTCGATGGCTTGCAGCGCTGCCAGACCGAGCGTTATGACGTGATCTTTTGCGACGTGCGCATGCCGCGCCTGTCAGGACTGTCGTTCCTCACCAATCTGGCGCGGTCGGTCAACGCCTTGACGCGCGTGGTCATGGTCACGGCACTCGATGACGCCTCGATCCGCCGCCAGGCGCTGCAGTCGGGCGCTTCCGCGTACCTGGTCAAGCCGCTCGACGGCCGCGAACTGGTGGAAGCGATCGCGCTGCCGCAGATCCTGCAGTCGCGCGACCTGCGCTGAGCGGCCGATGCAGGATTTCTGGGCCGCCTGCGGGTACCGGCACCTGGCGCGAAACGCAAGCGGCCAGCTCGGGGTCACCGCGGACTACGTTCGCCACTGGCTGCAGCGGCCGGAATTGGCGCCGATTGACGAATCGGGACCGGCCGAACGGGCCCTGCATGCGTCCTTGCTGGCCGATCCGCTGCGCGTGCTCGATCCGGCAGCGCTCGGGTCCATCGAGGACGCCGATACCCGGGACAACTACCGGCATTTCGCGCGCCTGCGCGAAGGCCTGTGTGCCGCGCCGAGCCTCGAGCACTTCTACCTCGGCGCGTTCCGCGCCGGAGCCATCGACTTGCCGCCCCTGTTTTTCGACCTCATCGCGCAGGCCATCCTGCGCGGCATGCTCGACGGCTGCACGGATCCGTATGCAGTGCGCGCCGCGGAAATGCTGTTCCGCCGCCAGCGCATCTCCACCGAAGGCGGGCAGACCTTGGCCGCGGATGCGGAAACCATCCAGCTGTTTGCCGAAACCGGCGGGTTCGGCTCGGTCGGACGCCTGCTGCGCGAGCAGGGCACTCCGGTGCGCACCGTGAACATGGACGTGCTGGGCCAGGAAAACGCGCCGCTGTACTGGATGCGCGAGGGCCGTCATGCCTGGCTGCTCGACCTGACGATGGGGCGCGAGGGGCTCGGTGCATTGGCGCGCGTGCTCGAGCGCTGGGTAGCCCACATGCTGGGCGCAACGGTGTCGATCACCCCGGTGCCTTCGGTGGCGGACCCGGCCTGGACCTGGCATTGCGGCCTGGACGCCGAATCGAGCGCGATGCTCAACGACCTTTATCGCGGCGAAGCGCTGGAAGCCGGCCGACAGGCACGGCTGGTTGCGCTGTTTCGTCTCGAATTCGCCGATCCGGCCGACGTCCTTGCGGCCGTGGCGGGCAAGCCGGTGTGGCTGGGGCTGGCCATGAACGAGGAGCACCTGATGCGCATCAAGCCGCAAAACCTGCTGCTGAATCTGCCGCTGGCGCGACGCGATTAGCGCGGCTGCCTTCGGCCGTACAATGGAGCCTTGGATTAAGGAGCAAGACCGACGTGAAGAAGAACCATGACGCGCCCGATGTGGCGATGCTGCGCAGCGAAATCGAGATCCTGATGGCGGACCGGGAGAAACTCCTGCGCATTGCCGGCGCCGCGGCGAAATTTGTCGACAAGGTCAACATCGCCCGCCTGCCGGTGTCGGCGATTCCGCTGGCCGAGTCGATCGCGGCAAGCGTGAATGCGCTTTCCGAGGACACGCTGCGCGAGGCGCTGCTCGCGATCAAAAACTAACGCTGCCGTGTTCGACATCGTTCCGCAAAGCTACGTGCGGCGCGGCGGCGTGCTGACCCGCGCGCTGGGCCGCCTGCTGTTTCGCCTGTGGGGCTGGAAATTCACCGGCCGGCTTCCCGATGTTCCGAAGGTGGTAGTCGCGGTGGCCCCGCACACCACCAACTGGGATTTCATCCTCGGCGTGCTGGTGCTCTGGTCACTGGATGTCAAGGTGTCGTTCCTCGGCAAGCACACCTTGTTCAAGGGCCTGTTCGGCAAATGGATGCGTTCGATCGGCGGCATTCCGGTCGACCGCAACGCGGCGCACGGCGTGGTCGGCGAGGCGGTCGCGGCGATCCGTGCCGCCGAGCAGATGGTGTTTGCGCTATCGCCCGAGGGCACACGCAAGCTCGACAAGGGTTTCAAGACCGGTTTCCTGCACATCGCCCACGGCGCGCAGATCCCCATCCTGCTTGCGTATTTCGATTTCGAGCACAAGACGGTCGGGTTCGGACCGCTGATCGAAACCACCGGCGATACCGCGGCCGATTTGCGGCGGGTCATCGAGTTTTACCGGCCGATCCATGGCAAGTACCCGAAGGCCTGGCAGCAGGAGGCGCCGGCCGGCGGTTAAGGCGCGAAGCGCGGCGATTCATGCACACTCCGCTGAACAACTTCCGCGTCCTCGACCTGTCCAACGTGCTGGCCGGCCCGTTCTGCGCCTACCAACTGGCGCTGATGGGTGCCGAAGTGATCAAGGTCGAAGTGCCCGGACAGGGGGACCTCGCGCGTAGCCTCGGTGCCGAGCCCGCGGCTGCGGCGCAGCGCATGGGCGTCTCGTTTCTCGCGGTCAACGCCGGCAAGCAATCGATCACGCTCAACCTGAAGCACGCCGAAGGCAAGGCGATCCTCAAGCAACTCGTGGCGCGCGCCGATGTGCTGGTGGAAAACTTCCGCCCCGGCGTGATGGCGCGCCTCGCGCTTGATTACCCGGTCCTCCAGGCGGTCAACCCGGCGCTTGTGTACTGCGCCATTTCCGGATTCGGCCAGGACGGGCCGTGGGCACAGCGTCCGGCCTACGACCAGATCATCCAGGGCCTGTCCGGCCTGATGAGCGTGACCGGCGATTCGGCGAGCGCCCCGTTGCGTGCCGGTTTTCCGGTTTGCGATACCCTGGGCGGCATGGCCGCGGCATTTGCCATTGCCGCGGCGCTGGCCGGCCGCGCGCGCAGCGGTACAGGCTGCCTGATCGATGTGTCGATGCTTGAGGCGACGCTGGCCTCGATGGGCTGGGTGGTGTCCAATTACCTGGCGACCGGGGAAGCGCCGCGGCCGATGGGCAACGACAACTTCACCGCCGCACCCTCGGGCACCTTTGCCACCGCGGACGGATTGCTCAACATCGCCGCCAACGAACAACGACAGTTCGAGGCCTTGTGCGAGGCCATTGGCCGGCCGGACCTGAAAACGGACGATCGCTTTGCCGCGCGCGAGGCGCGCAAGCACAACCGCGCTGCCCTCAACGGCGCGATCGAATCAGCCCTCTCCAGGCGCACGGCGCAGGAGTGGGAGGCGATCCTCGTGGCCGCGGGCGTGCCGGCCGGGCGCGTGATGTCGCTGCCGCAGATCCTTGCCGAACCGCAGGTGCGCGACCGCGGCTTCGTGCTGGACCTCGGGCCGGTGCCGGGCCTGGGGCAAAACGCGCGTGCGACGCGCAGCGGATTTCGCGTCGACGGCCATGTGCCGCAGCCGTCCCCGCCGCCGCAGCTGGGCGCTCACACCGCGACATGGCTGCACGAGTTGGGGTACGATGATGCCGAAATCGCGCGCCTGCGCGGGCACGGCGTGATTTGATGCATCGGGCGGTCCCGCTGTCGCGGGCACCACCGCACGAATCGAAAACAACGAGGAGGAGTCAGGCATGAATCGCATTTGCGGCAAATGGGCCATCGCGGCGCTTTCGATCTGGGTTTCGACCGCCGCCCTGGCGGTGGATAACCTCAAAGTGATGATTCCGGCCAACCCCGGTGGCGGTTGGGATTCGACCGGCCGCGCGCTGGTTGCGGCCATGCAGGCGGCGGGTTCGATCAAGAGTGCGCAGATCGACAACAAGGGCGGCGCGGCGGGCACCATCGGCCTGGCGCAATTCGTCAACTCGGCCAAGGGCGATCCGAACGCGATCATGATCGGCGGCATGGTGATGGTCGGCGGCATCATCCAGAACAAATCGGCAGTCGATCTGACACAGGTTACCCCGCTGGCGCGCCTGACTGAGGAATACGAAGTCATCGTCGTCCCGGCCGCGTCGCCGCACAAGACGCTCAAGGACCTGCTCGCCGCGTTCAAGGCCAACCCCGGCAGCATCTCGTGGGGCGGCGGCAGCGCCGGTGGCACCGACCACATCCTCGCCGGGATGCTGGCCAAGGCGGTCGGCGTCGAAGCCGGCAAGGTCAATTACGTGCCGTTCAAGGGCGGCGGCGAGGCGGTCGCGGCGATCATCGGCGGCCACGTCGCGGCGGGCATCTCCGGCGTTTCCGAATTCCAGCAGCACATCACCTCGGGGAAGATGCGCGCGCTGGCGGTCTCCTCGCCGATGAAGCAGGCCGGCATCCCGACCCTGAAGGAGCAGGGCGTCGATATCGTGCTCGGCAACTGGCGCGGCGTGTT
>DASUDU010000338.1:0-6897 GCA_036275435.1 Usitatibacteraceae bacterium
CGCCACGGTGCCATAGCGCGTGTACTGCGTGATCTTGCGCCGCCCGGCTTCGCCCTCTTTCTTCAGCGCCTCGAGCGGGGCATACACCACCGTGAGCAGCTGCATGATGATCGACGAGGAAATGTACGGCATGATGCCCAACGCGAACACCGAAAAGCGCGACAGCGCTCCACCGGAGAACATGTTGAACATCCCGAGGATCCCGCCTTCCGACTGAAACAACTTGGCCAGTTCAGCCGCATTGATGCCCGGCACCGGAATGTGCGTACCAATCCGGAAGACGATCAGGGCCAGCACCAGGAAAATCAGGCGCCGCTTCAGGTCGGTCATCTTTCCGAGGGATGCAATGGGGCTCGAGGACAAAATCGCGTTCCGTTATCTGGGTTCGGTTTGGCGTGGGCTCAGGCCTGCGCCGCTGCCTCGATCGAGCCGCCGGCGCCTTCGATAGCCGCCTTGGCGCCCTTGGTCGCCGCAATGCCGACCAGCTTGACCTTCTTGTCCAGCTTGCCCGAAAGGATGACCTTGGCCTGCGAGACCAGCGGGCCGATCAGACCGGCCTGGCGCAGCACCAGCAGGTCGACCGTGTCGACCGGCAGGCGCGCGAGGTCCGACAGGCGGATTTCCGCCGTGTCGCCGCGAGACAGCGAGATGAAACCGCGCTTGGGCAGGCGGCGCTGCAGGGGCATTTGTCCGCCTTCGAAGCCGACCTTGTGAAAACCGCCGGAACGCGATTTCTGGCCTTTGTGCCCGCGACCCGCGGTCTTGCCGAGACCGGAGCCGATGCCGCGACCGACGCGACGGCGGTTTTTCTTCGAGCCTTCAGCGGGTTTGATGGTGTTGAGTTCCATGGGAATCTGCCTTGATCTGCCGGTAACGTTCAGTGGTGCCGGAATCAGCCGGTCACTTCGAGCATGTAGCTCACTTTGTTGATCATGCCGCGGGTAGCCGGGGTGTCGACCACCTTGACGGTGTGGTGCAGGCGGCGGAGTCCAAGCCCGCGCACGCACGCCTTGTGCGCCTCGAGGCGGCCAATCGTGCTCTTGACCAATTTGACGGTAATGGTTTTGGGTTGGCTCATGTCAACTCCGCTTAGCCGAGAATTTCTTCGACGGTCTTGCCGCGCTTGGCCGCTACTTCAGACGGCCGGCTGATCTGCGCAAGGCCGTTCAGGGTGGCGCGAACCACGTTGTAGGGGTTGGTCGATCCATGGCACTTGGCCGAAATGTTGGTCACGCCCATGACTTCGAATACCGCGCGCATTGCGCCGCCGGCCTTGATGCCGTTGCCTTCCGCCGCCGGTTGCATGAACACCTTGGTGCCGCCATGCTTGCCGATGACCTCATGGTGCAGCGTGCCGTTCTTGAGAGGGATCTTGGCCATCTTGCGGCGCGCCTGTTCCATCGCCTTCTGGACGGCAACCGGCACTTCGCGCGATTTGCCCTTGCCCATGCCAACCGATCCGTCGCCGTCGCCGACCACCGTCAGCGCGGCAAAGCCGAGGATCCGCCCGCCCTTCACCACCTTGGTGACGCGGTTCACCGAGATCATCTTCTCGCGGAGGCCGTCGCCCTTGTCGTCCTGCTGTTCGTTCTTTGCCATGTGTCGCATCCTGATCAAAACTTCAGTCCGGCTTCACGCGCCGCATCGGCCAGCGCCTTGACGCGGCCATGGTAGGAAAATCCCGAGCGATCGAACGCAACGGTGGTTACGCCGGCTGCCTGGGCGCGCTCGGCAATCCGCTTGCCGACGACCGCCGCAGCCGCCTTGTTGCCGCCGTTCTTGAGCTGCGCCTTGAGCTCCTTCTCCGCGGTCGATGCCGCGGCGAGGACCTTCGAGCCGCTCGCATCGATCACCTGCGCATAGATGTGCGAGTTGCTGCGGTGCACGGTCATGCGCACGGCCTTGACGCGGGCAATGACCGCGCGGGTCTTTGCTGCGCGGCGCTTGCGGGATGCAATCTTGTCGATCATGATGACCTCGCCTACTTCTTCTTGGTTTCTTTGATGGTGATCTTCTCGTCCGAATAACGCACACCCTTGCCCTTGTAGGGTTCCGGGGGACGATAGCCACGCACGATCGCCGCGACCTGGCCGACCTTCTGTTTGTCGATGCCCTTGATGACGATTTCGGTCGGCACCGGGGTTTCGCACTTCACGCCTTCGGGCATGTTGTGCACGATCGGATGCGAATAGCCCAGCGCCAGGTTCAGCTTGGCGCCTTGCGCCTGAGCCTTGTAGCCAACGCCAACCAGGGTGAGCTTGCGCTCGAATCCCTTTTCGACGCCCATGACCATGTTGGCGACCAGGGCGCGCATCGTGCCGGACATGGCATTGGCGGCCTGGCTTTGGTCGGCCGCCTCGAAGACGATCTTGTCGCCGTCCTTCTTGACGCTGACCAGCGGCGACGCGGCCTGGGTCAGGGTCCCCAGCGGGCCCTTGACAGTGATGTCGTTCGCGGCCAGGGTGATTTCAACCTTGCCCGGGACAGTAATGGGGAGTTTGCCTACGCGTGACATGCTGTTTCCTCCCTTAGACCACGATGCACAGCACTTCGCCGCCGACACCGGTGGCTCGTGCCTTGCGGTCGGTCATCACCCCCTTCGAGGTCGAGACGATCGCCACGCCGAGGCCGTTCATCACCGGCTTGATTTCTTCCTTGCCGCGGTAGATGCGCAGGCCGGGACGCGAGACGCGTTCCAGCTTCTCGATGACCGGCTTGCCGGCGTAGTACTTGAGGGAGAGGTTCAGCTCGCTCTTGCCCTCGACGGCGCGGATCGCGAAGTCCTCGATATAGCCCTCGTCCTTCAACACCTTGGCGATTGCCTGCTTCACCTTCGAGGCGGGCATCGTCACATCGGTCTTTTCCGACTGCTGCGCATTGCGGATGCGCGTCAGCATGTCGGCGATCGGATCACTCATGCTCATAGTCTGTCTCCGTGCCCTTCTACCAGCTGGCTTTCACCATGCCCGGCACTTCGCCGCGCATCGCGATTTCACGCAACTTGTTGCGGCCGAGGCCGAATTTCTTGTAGACGCCGCGCGGCCGGCCGGTGATTGCGCAACGGTTGCGCAGCCGCGTCGGGTTGGAATTGCGCGGCAGGGCCTGCAGCTTCAGGCGCGCAAGGTAACGATCCTCTTCCGGGATGCTCTGGTCGTTGATGACCTTGAACAGTTCGGCGCGTTTGGCGGCGAATTTCTTCACCAGCTTTTCGCGCTTTGCCTGGCGGTTGATGAGAGCGAGTTTTGCCATGTCGCTTAACCTCGGAAGGGAAATTTGAACGCCGCCAGCAGCGCCTTGGCCTCGGCGTCGGACTTGGCGGTCGTGGTGATCGAAATGTTCATGCCGCGGATCGCGTCGACCTTGTCGTACTCGATTTCCGGGAAGATGATCTGTTCCTTGACGCCCATGTTGTAGTTGCCGCGGCCGTCGAACGAACGGCCCGAGATGCCGCGAAAATCGCGCACCCGCGGCAACGACACGGTGATGAGCCGGTCGAGGAATTCGTACATGCGCGTCGCACGCAGCGTCACCATGCAGCCGATCGGATAGCCGTCGCGGATCTTGAACCCGGCGATCGACTTCTTCGACTTGGTGACAACAGGCTTCTGGCCGGCGATCTTGGTCATGTCGCCGACGGCGTTTTCCATGATCTTCTTGTCGGCCACGGCCTCGCCCACGCCCATGTTCAGCGTGATCTTGGTGATGCGCGGAACCTCCATGGTGGTCTTGTAGCCGAACTGCTTCATCAGCGCCGGCACCACGGTTTCCTTGTAATGAGAATGCAGTCGGGACATCTGGGCCTCCGTCCTATGCGTCGACCTGCTCGCCCGTCGAGCGGAAGACGCGCACTTTGCGCACCTTCTCGCCCTGGGCGGCGGTCAGCGTCTTGAATCCGACGCGATCGGCCTTGCCGGTCGCGGGATTGAATATGGCGATGTTGGAAATATGGATCGAGAGTTCCTTCTCGACGATCCCGCCCTGCGTGCCCTTGACCGGGTTGGGCCGCGTGTGCTTCTTGACGCGATTGATGCCCTCGACGACGGCGCGCTCGGCGTCGGGCAGCATGCGCAACACGGTACCGCGCTTGCCCTTGTCTTTGCCGGTGATGACGACCACCTGGTCGCCCTTCTTGATCTTGTTCATGGTTTCGTCCTTACAGAACCTCGGGCGCCAGCGACACGATCTTCATGAAGCGCTCGGTACGCAGTTCACGCGTAACGGGCCCGAAGATGCGCGTGCCGATCGGCTCGAGCTTGGCGTTCAGGAGAACGGCGGCGTTGCCGTCAAACTTGACCAAGGACCCGTCGTTCCGGCGAACACCCTTGGCGGTACGAACCACCACGGCGTTGTAGACCTCGCCCTTCTTGACGCGGCCGCGCGGCTGCGCCGCCTTCACGCTGACCTTGATCACGTCACCGATGCCCGCATAGCGCCGCTTGGAGCCGCCGAGCACCTTGATACACATCACCGACCGCGCGCCGGTGTTATCGGCGACGTCGAGAATCGACTGCATCTGAATCATTTTTTTTCTCCAACTTGTGCCGCAACCCTCGCGGGATGCTGCCAGTCTTGGATCCGTCTTAAGCCGCACCGGTCCGCGACGCGGAACCGGCACAACTGGTTTGAAAACATCTTTTGCCCGATCGCTTCAATTCGGCTTCGGCTGACGCCCGGGCATGCCACGGCGCGATGCACAGCGCAGTGTCTTAAGGCAGACTTTCAGCCGACGAAGCCACGGCTGAAGCAGCAAAGACCGCGATTCTAGCAAGTTTTCAAGGGTTTAGGCAACTGTCGGGCCACCCTTGCCGGAGCTGACGGGCCGTCCGAGGTGGGAATTTCGTTCGCTTTCTCGTTTTTTTAATCATGAAATCAATGATTTAAGAGAGCATACCGGTCAGGGTTGCGGTTGATTCCAACGAGCGTAGAATCGGCTCCCCGACCTTTCCGGTTCCGTTCCCGAACGATGAGCAGGAGTGACCCCCGCACCAGTCCGCCACCGGCCGGCACGGCCAAGGGCGCGCCGCGCATCCTGATAACGCTTGCCGAAAAGCGCGAACTTGAGGCGCTGATCGAGCGGCAGCTCGGCGATTTCTATGCCAAGCGCGGCGGCCGGGTTTTCCTCGAACCGGGCTGGGGAGTAGCCCTGAGCGCCGCGCGCGGTACCGAAATCACCGACGCGTTGCCGCAGGATGACGAACTGGCGCGCGTTCCGTTCCGCGACCTCCTGTCGATCCGCAGCATGTTGGCAATTGACCTGCCGACGCTGGTCATTTCCCGCAGCATGCTGCCCAACCTTGCGTCCGAGGCGACAAAGGAGCTTGCGCGCCAGGTCAACGACCTGGCCCAGGCTGCACGGCAACCCGTTGCCGACTGACGCGTGCGACAGGGCGACGGCGCCCTGCTTCAGACCGCCATCATGCCGCCATCGACCGAGAGCGTATGGCCGGTCACATAGCTTGAGGCGTCCGAGGCCAGGAAGATCGCCGGACCCATCAAGTCGTCATCGCCGCCAAGGCGGCCCATCGGCGTCATCGCCAGAATTTGCCGGTCCACGACCTTGAGGATGCCCGCGCTCATCTTGGACGGAAAGAATCCGGGCGCCAGCGCGTTCACGCGGATGCCGTGCTGTGCCCACTCGGCCGCCAGCGCCTTGGTGAAGTTGATCAACGCGCCCTTGCTGGCGTTGTAGGCGATGGTCTGCATCGGCCCGAGCTGCCCGCGAAAGCCGGCGATCGAGGCGACATTGATAATCACGCCCTTGCGCCTGGGGATCATCGCCTTGACACCCACCTGCTGCGAGACGACGAATGCGCCCGTGACGTTGGTTCCCAGCACCTTGTTCCAGGCTTCCAGCGGGTATTGCGCGGCCGGCGCGCCCCATGACGCCCCGGCATTGTTGACCAGGATGTCGATCGTCCCGTAGTGCGCAACCACGGCATCGACCATCGGTGCGATGGTCTGCGGCTGCGAAAGGTCGCTGCTGACGACAAACGCCTCGTGGCCGGCGCCGGCCAGCTCCTTGCGCGCCAGCTCCAGCTCATCGGCCTTGCGCGCGGTGAGCGCCAGTCTGGCTCCCATGCCACCAAAGGCCCGCGCCATCTGCAGGCCGAGCCCGCGCGAGCCCCCGGTAATCAGCGCGACGCGGCCGGTCAGGTCAAACAGTCGAGATGGGTGCATGGCAGATTCCTGGGAATTCGGGCCGGCGCCGTGTCAGCGAAAGACGGCCTTGAAGCTGGTGTAGTGAACCAGGGCGTAGATTGGCATCCAGAGCAGCAGGCCGAGCATCAACGGCAGCCACGCCGCCAGCAGCAGGATGGTCATGCCGAACAGCAGGAACAGCATCGGTCCGAAATTGGCCACGAGCGCATAGCCGCTCCAGCGGATCGCCTCGACCGGGCGCATCGGATGCAGCGCCAGCAGCGCCGTGCTGAACCACAGAACGCCTTTGACCAGCGTGATCGCCAGCATGCCACCGGCAAGCAGGGCCCAATCGCCCGGCTGAAGTGCCGCGACAAGCCCGCGCATGTCCGGCAGGCCGTTTTCGCCAAGCGGAATGCGCGGAAAACCCAGCGCCGAGATGGCCCATGTGACCAAGGCCTCGGCCAGCAAGGCAACCGAGCCGATCGTGACCAGCGCCCGGCCGTTTTCGCCGAACCCGGTGAACAGGTGGCCGGGGCCGACCCGTTTTTCCTGTTCCTGGTCGCGCGCGGCGATGACCATGCCGGCAAACAGGCCCGGCTGCATCAACACGCAGACCGGCGGGCCGACCAGCGGGACCAGCGCGAACAGCGCCAGCGAAAACATCAGCCAAACCGACATCAGCGCGATCCAGCCCCCGGGCTGCGCGCGAAACAGGCTCCATGCCTGGCCAATCCATTGCAGGCCGCTGCGCGGCGG
>DASUDU010000339.1:0-2586 GCA_036275435.1 Usitatibacteraceae bacterium
ACTGCCGGCCGTCCAGCGTGATCTTGCCGGTGACCCCATCGAGCGGCGCGACCTCGCGCGGCTTGCCCGCCTTGAGCACCTGCTGGGTCAGCCGCCAGGCGTCGATCCCCAGGGCATACAACCGCTCGTAATCGATCGGCAGCGGTTCGGCCGGCTTGGCGAAGGCCATCACCGCCGGATGGTCGAGCTCGACGAACCACGGCATCTCGAGGAAGCGCACGCCGTCAAGATCCAGGTTCTCGACCGCATCGGCGCGCGGATCGATGGTCATCGAGGTGGCATACACCGGGATGCCCTGCGTGAACCAGGGCCGGGCCACGCGCGCGACGCGCGTGTCGGCGGCGACGAAGATGCCGTCCGGCATGGCCTTTTCCAGCGCGCGCTGCACCTTCTCGCCCTCGGCAAGGTCGGCGCTGATGGCAATCCGCGCCGCGACCTCGCCGCCGATTCGCAGCCACTCCTTCTCGAAGCTGTCCTGGATGCGCCGGGCCAGCGGCGAGGCACTTGCAGTGATGGCGATGCGCTTGACGCCATCGTTTGCCGCGCTGCGCGCGGCCAGCCGCGCCTCGTGGTCGAGGCTGAGCGAAACGTGGAAGAAACGCTCGGGAAGCTCGGCCTCGGCAAGCGCCGGGGCATTGAGCGCCAGCGCCGGCAATGCGCTGTTCTCGCGTGCCAGCATCGCCGCGCCGTCGCGCGTGACGCCGCCGACCAGCATCACGGCGCCCTCGGCCGTGGCGCGGCGGACTTCGCGCGCCAGTGCGGTCGTGTCGTCATCGGCATTGTAGACGCGGTGCGGAAACGCATTCCGGCCTTCGGCTTCGGCGCCGGCGGCAAATCCGAGCCGGACCGATTCGGCGACCTTGCCGAAGGCCTTCGAGCCGGTCGGCAGGATGAGCGCAATGTGCGGCAACGGCTTGGGCGGAGACTTCTCGGCCGGCTTCGCGGCTGCATCTGCGGGCGCCTTTTCCGCCACGGCTTTGCTTGCGGCTGCCGCTTCGGCCTTTGCATCCGGCGCCTCGGGCGCTGCGCGCACGACGGTTTCGCTTGCCGGCTTCACGGCTTCGGCCGAGAATGCCGGCGTCGGAACAGAAAGCAGCAGGCACAGCAACCCTGCCGTGACACCGCGCAGCGGATGTCCGTTCAGGGGTCTCACGATGGCGCGATGAAAGAATCGAACAACACGGCCGAATTATATGTGGTCGCCACGCCCATCGGGCATTTGGGCGACATCACCTTGCGCGCGCTAGAAACGTTACGAACTGTGGATTTGATTGCGGCCGAAGACACGCGCCTGACGCGCGGCCTGCTCGCGCACCACGGCATTTCCACTCGGCTCATCGCCGTGCACGAGCACAACGAACGCCATGCCGCCGAGGGCATCGTCAAGCTGCTGCGCGAAGGCCGGCGCGTGGCGCTGGTCAGCGATGCCGGAACACCGGGCATCTCCGACCCGGGGGCCATCGTCGTGCGCGCGGTGCGCGATGCCGGCTTTCGCATCGTGCCGATCCCCGGCCCGAGCGCGCTGGTCGCGGCGATGAGCGCCGCGGGGATCGAATCGACCGCGTTTACCTTTGCCGGTTTCCTGCCCTCGGCCGGCAAGGAGCGGCGTCGCGCCCTGGAGGCCTTGAAGAGCTGCAGCGAAACGCTGGTGGTGTACGAATCGCCGCATCGCATCGCCGATTGCCTGGACGACATGGCGGGGGCGTTCGGCGACGCGGCGATCGTGGTCATCGGCCGCGAACTGACCAAGACCTTCGAGACCATCGTGCGCATGAACCTGGGCGAGGCCCGCGCCTGGGTGGCTGCGGACGCGCACCATCAACGCGGCGAGTTCGTGGTGATCGTCGATCGCGCGGCAGGCCGGGCTGCGAAAGACACAAGCACCGGCGCGCCTTGCGGGGCGATTTCAGCCGAGGAACAGGAACTGGAGCGGACTTTGCGGGTGTTGTGCGCGGAGCTGCCGCTCAAGCAGGCGGTTGCGATTGCAGTGCAATTGACCGGGCAGAAGAAGAACCGCGTCTACGACATGGCGCTGGCAATCAAGGGCGAAGCGGCGCCCTGAAACAAGCGCGAAGCGCAGCGCAATGCACCGTACGCTGTGATTCAGCGGCAGCCTGGTGGCAGGTGGCGTTCTTCCACGGTGGTCGAGTTGTCGCTGCCGCAGCGCCAGACGGGATTGCCGGCGGCATTGCGCGGATCCGAAAGGTCGACGGGCCGGCCGTCGATGAACGGTTTGAAAACCAGGCGGTTGTGTGGCGCCTTCGCGACCGTGTCGGCCAGTTCGACGGTGATGACCCCGCTGCGGTCGGAGCGCAAAGCGCGGACGTGTGCGGAAGGTACGCCCGCAATTCCGGTAAACGGGCAGCGCGCCGCATCGCAGCTCATGTCGGAGGCACCCTTGCTACGGTAGGTTTCCAAGATCTCGGCCTTGAGCCGGTTGGCCGCGACCACGCCTTCCGTCGCCAAGGACCTGGTGCGGTAATCGTTGAACGAGCGAACTGACAACAATCCAAGCGCGACATAGGTGGCCAGCACCGCAAGCGCGAGCAGCATCACCCATGGGGCTCGCAGGCGCACGGCGTACTT
>DASUDU010000340.1:0-2695 GCA_036275435.1 Usitatibacteraceae bacterium
TCGCTGTGGTCGGCCGCGGGCCTGCCGATCGCGCTGCACGCCGGATTCGACGCGTTTCGCGAGCTGCTCAACGGCGCGGCGGCGATGGACGCGCATGCGCTGCGCGCGCCGTTCCTGCACAACCTGCCGATGCGCCTCGCGCTCACCGGGGTGTGGAACCAGAGCTTCCTCAAGCTGCCGGGCCACGCGGTGCTGCCCTACGCCCACCGCCTCGGACTGATGCCCAAGGCCCTGCAGCAACTGGAGATGGAGTCGAACGACAAGAGCACCGACCTCGACGGCCTGCCGGTCGACTACCCGACCTGCCCGATCCTGTTCGGCGAGCCGGGCACCGACGGCCAGCATTCGTTCCACCAGTGGCTGCACCAGGGCGCGACGCGCGCTTCCTGCGACGTGATCCTGGTGGCCAACCCGATGAGCCGCGAGGCGCATCTGGAAGGGCATCATGACGCGCTGCTGGCCAACGGCATCGCCCAGTCCGACGCCTTGTGGCACGGCGAAGCGCACGCCGACCGCCACCGGCATTACGAGGGCGGGCGTCCGGTCACGGTGATCGTGCTGCCCGAGCTCGATGCCTTCCACCTGGGCGCCCTGCTGGCTCTCTACGAGCAGAAGGTGGCGATGCAAGGCTTCGTCTGGCACATCAATTCGTTCGACCAGATGGGCGTCGAACTGGGCAAGCGCCTCGCCCGCGAGCGCCTTGCAACCCTGGGCAGCGCGGCCACGCCGCTGCAGGAACGGCTGGCGGCGCTGCGCCGCGCGCCGCGCCCTCGGGAGCGCCGATGAGCCCGGAACAGCTCCTCGCGGCGCTCGACGAGCCGGTATTCGAGGTCGACGCGGCCGGCCGCGTGCTCTACGCCGCTCCTGCACTGGCCGCCTGGGTCGATTGCCCGGTCGATGCCGCCCTGGCCGAGGCGTTCGACGCGGCCGACCGCGGGCGCTTCCTGCAAATGCTCGCGCGCATCAGCGACGGCAAGACCGCGCAGGCGCTGATCGAGGTGCGGCTCGCCGGCGCGGGGATTCCCGTCGAGGTCAAGCTGTCGCGCGGCCGGCGTGAAGGCGACAAGGTGCACTCGGTGGCCGGCTGGATGCGCGACATCACCATGGAAAAGGCGCGCGAGGCAGCCGCCAACGTGCAGGGCTCGCACCTGCTCGACCTGGTCGAAAACATCGCCGACGCCTGCGTGGTCGAGAATGCCGCCGGCGAGGTGGAGATGCTCAACAGCGCCTTTTGCGAACTGTTCCGCATCGAGGCCGCGCCGCAGTCGCTGGTCGGCGTGCCCTGCAGCGAATTGTTCGAAAAGGCTGCCGCCGTCACGGAAAAGAACGTCGCGCCGGTCTACTTCCCGCTCGATTCGGCCAAGGCCGACAAATTCGAGTTCCGCTTCGCCGACACCCGGCGCGCGCAGCAGCATTCCATGCCGGTCGGTTCCGGGCAGAGCATCGCCGGACGCCTGCACATCTTTCATTCGCTCGAAGCCAGTGCCGCCGCGCCGGCGGTCTCTGCCGCCGTGGCTGCGCAGTCGCGGATGGTCGAGCGCATCGCGCGCAACCTCGCGACGGTCGTCGAGCACGCCGGCAGCGCCATCCACCGCGCCGAGCAGCTCGACCTGCCCGGCGGCGTGCTCGAGCATTTCCGCGCGGTCGAGGCGGCGGCCGATGCCGCGTTCCATGAAATCGCCGGCCTGATCGATTTCAACCACATCGAGGCGAGCGACCTGCATTTGGAAAGCGTCGAGTTCCGCCTGCGCGAGTCGATCGCCAGCATGCTCGACAACGTCGTGCCGGACGCCGAGCGCCTCAAGGTGCAGTTGCACGTATCGATCGAGCAGGACGTGCCGGAATTCCTGATCGGCGACGGCGCGCGGCTGATGCTGGTGTTGCGCAGCCTGATCGAGGCCGGCATTCCGGCCGCGCAGGGCGGCGACCTTTCGCTGCTCATCGAACCGGAGTACTCGGCAGACAACCGCATCCATGTCGCCTTCCGCGTCGAAAGCGCGCCGCCCAAGGGAAGCGCGCGCAACAAGTCGGCAACGCCGACGCACCAGATGCAGGTCGCCCTGGCGCGGCAGATCGTGCGCGCCATGAGCCCCGGCAACGGCGGCCGCATCGAAACGCGCGAGCGCAAGGAAACCACGATCCACCAGTTCACCGCGGAGTTCCCGTTTCGGCCCGGCAAGGACGTTCGATCGCGCCCGGCCCATGTCACGCTGACGGCGATGCCGGTGCTCATCGTCAGCGCCGATGCGGAGCAACGCAAGATGCTCACCGACCTGGCCAGGACGTGGCGCATGCTGCCGCGCGAGGCCGATTCCGCCTCGGTGGCGTTGCAGTTCCTCAATCGCATGGCGCACGAGGGGCATCCGCTGCCGCTGGTGATCACCGCCAACACCTTGCCGGTGCAGGACGGGTTCCTGCTCGGCTTTCGCATCCGCTACAACGCGCGACTGAAACAGACTGCGGTGATGATGCTGGCCAACTCCGGCAAGGCCGGCGATGCCATCGCCTGCCGCGAGAACGGCATCAGCGCCTACCTGCGGCAGCCGATCGCGCCCAACCAGATCAACGAGGCGATTCTTGCGGTCATGGGCGCCGAGGCCGAGGAGGATTCGAGCACCACGCTGATCACCCGCCACTCGCTGCGCGAGGCCAAGGCCGGCAGCGTGCTGGTGATCGACCCGAGCCGGGACCAGTC
>DASUDU010000341.1:0-2466 GCA_036275435.1 Usitatibacteraceae bacterium
CTGATCGATGCCAAGGCCACGGTGCAGATCGGCATCCGCTCGTCCGGATTGCGCGAGGCGCGCGAGTACGTGGCCATGCGCGGCGGCCGCGTGTTCACGGCGCGCGAGCTGCGCGGCAAAAGCGGCGCTGCGTTGCAGGGCGTGCTCGCCGAAATCCGCGAGCGCATCGCCGCGGCCGGGTCACCGCCGCTGTACCTGACGCTGGACATCGACTGCCTCGATCCGGCTTTTGCGCCGGGAACCGGCACGCCGGAGCCGGGAGGGCTGGCTACCGAGCAGGTGCTGACCCTGATCGAGGACCTGGCCGGCCTGGACTGGGTCGGCATGGACTGCACCGAGGTCGCGCCGCCGTATGATCATGCCGAGTTGACCAGCAACGCCGCGGCGACCTTGATCTGGACGCACCTGTGCGGACTGATCGCCCATCCCTACCGGTGACCACCTGACAGCCATGCGCAATCCGCCCGACGTGCAGTTCTGCTCCATCCGCTACACCGGCCTCGTGCCGGGGCCGCGCCTGATCATCACCGGCGCGGTGCACGGCAACGAGATCTGCGGGCCGATCGCCATCCGCCGCGTGGTCGATGAAATCGATCGCGGCACGCTGAAGATCCGCGCCGGCACGGTCACCTTCGTGCCGGTGACCAATCCGCTGGCGTACGCCCACCGGCGGCGCATTGGCGATCGCAACCTCAACCGCAACCTCGCACCGACCGGCGCGCCGAAGGATTTCGAGGACCACGTCGCCAACTGGCTGTGCCCGCTGCTGGCCGAGCACGAAATCCTGCTCGACCTGCACTCGACGACGGCGAGCAACCCGGCATTCGCCATGCTCGGCCCGCCCGACAACAGCGGCCCGCTGGAGCCGTTCCGGCACTTCGCGGCCGAGCGCGCGATGGCGGCCCACCTGGGCGTGCACCGCTTCGTCGACGGCTGGCTGTCGACCTATGCGATCGGCGTCGAGCGCCGGCGCGCGTCCGGTCACGGCAATCCGCTCAACACCGATGCCAAGTACGGCGTGGGGACCACCGAGTACATGCGCTCGGTCGGCGGCTATGCGATCACCCTAGAATGCGGGCAGCACGATGCGCCCGAGTCGCCGGAAGTCGGCTACCGCGCCATCCGCAACGTGCTGGCCTTCCTTGGCCTGAGCGGCGAGCCGCCGCCCGGCCCGGTGACCGGCGCCGAGCAGTTGCACATGTACGAAGTCATCGACCGTGAACACCCCGGCGATCGGTTCGAGCGCAATTGGGGAAGCTTCGACCCGCTGGCGGAAGGGCAACTGATCGGCACACGCCACGACGGGCGCGAGGTGCGCGCACCGGCGGCCGGCTGCATCCTGTTCCCGGATGCGCGTGCCCATGCCGGGCACGAGTGGTTCTACCTCGCGCGGCGCGTCAGCTGACGGGCTGACCGGTTCCCTGGAGCCACGCCGCGAGTGCTGCGTCGGCTTCCTCGACCAATGTGCGCAGGTCGGCCAGTTGCTTTGCGACCATCTGCGACGACGCACCAGCCACCTGCGCCATTTTCCCCGGCGTCCCGGCCAGCGTGCGCGCCGTGGCTTCGATGTCCTTGCACTGCATGGATACGCGCGGATAGCCGACCGAGGCCGATGCGCCGCGCAGGCTGTGCGCGGTTTCGGATAAGCCCTTCCAGTCGGCAAGTGCAAGCCGACTCTGCATGATTTCCAGGCGCTCCGCGGTCTGCGTGCGGAACATGTTGATCAGGCCGTCAACCGCGTCGTCGCCGGGTTCGTCCGGCGATGCCGGCAAGCCGCGCAGGTCGGCCAGCTGTTCCAGGTCGAGTATCGGCAAGGTGCTGTCCATGGCTTTCGGCTCCGGAGGTTTGAGCCGCGCCTCGAGCCGCCCGAGCACGGTGGCCAGGGTTGCGACACGGATCGGTTTGGGCAGGTAGTCGTCCATGCCAATGGACAGGTAGTGTTCGCGATCCCCCGGCAGGGCATGCGCGGTCATGGCGATGATCGGCGGGCAGCTCTCGTCGCCGAGTTTCTTGCGGATCTGCTTCATGGCCTCGACGCCGTCCATCACCGGCATCTGCACGTCGAGGAGGATGGCATCGAACAGTCCCGGTGTCGCCGCGCGGACCGCCTCGAGCCCGTCCGCCACCTGCACGCAGCTGTGGCCCATGTTGCGCAGCATGCCGAGGATGACGCGCTGGTTGACCTCGTTGTCCTCGGCCAAAAGCAGGCGCAGCGTGCGCCCGGCATGGGGGCGTGACGCAGGCGCAGGCTTGGCCTCGCGTCCGCGCTCGACCGCCATTTCCTTGCCGAACGGGCGCGTCGCAAAGTCGATTTCCCGCTGGCCGAGCGCCGCATGCAACAGCAGGTCGAACATGCGCGTGCGTCCGATCGGGCGAATCACGAAAAAATCGTGGCGCAATTTCGGCACCAGTTGCCGCTGGGCCAGTTCGGTGCGCACCTGCATCGAGGCCAGAATCGAAACGATG
>DASUDU010000342.1:0-2633 GCA_036275435.1 Usitatibacteraceae bacterium
GCCCGCGCTGGACACCGCGCGGTTATGTGGTCTATGTGCGCGGCCGGCCGTTCCCGTTGACCTACTAGCGGCCCGTGACGCTAGCGCAGGCGTGACGGCCCGGCCGGCGCTGCGGCGTAGGCGGGACTGCGCAGGGCGTTGCGCTTGAACGCGCGCGCGCCGGTCTGGTAGAAGGCGATCGCCTCGCGTTCCAGCGCCGGGTCGACTTCGGCCGGCGTTGCCGCAAAGGTCTCTTGATCGATGCGGAAGGCATCCACCTTTTTCTTCGGCGACAGCACCGTGAGGATGCCGCCCTTGTAGTAACCGAGTTCCTGGTAGTTGCTGATGAATGCGCGCGGCGGCCGCTCCGCGCTTTCGAAAATCGACTCCCCGAAGTAGTGGTCCTCGCCTTGCGCGCCCAGCACGTCGATCAGCGTCGGCGGCAGGTCGATCTGGCTGACCATCTTTTCGAAGCGGCCTGCCGGCAACATCGAGGGCGCATAGAAGATCATCGGAATCCGGTAGCTGGCGACCGGCAGACGGGTTTTTCCGGCCACTGATGCGCAGTGATCGGCCACGATCACGAACAGGGTTTCATTGAACCACGGCTTCTTGCGCGCCATGTCGATGAAGCGGCCGATCGCGTAGTCGGTGTACTTGACGGCGCCGTCGCGCCCGCCCGGCGAGGGGATGTCAATGCGCCCCGGCGGATAGGTGAAGGGTCGATGGTTTGACGTGGTCATGATCTGCGCGAAGAAACGTTGGCCCTTTGCCGCCGGCTGGTCGAGGATTTCCAGCGCGTTGTCGAACAGCGCCTCGTCGGCCACGCCCCAGATGTTCTCGAAGGGGATGCTGGCCTTGCTGAAATCGGTGCGGTCCACGACCTTGTAATCGTTGCCGGCGAAGTAGGCATTCATGTTGTCGAAGTAGCCGTAGCCGCCATAGATGAAGTACGGCTGGAAGCCCTGGTGCTCGAGCAGCTCGCCGATCGTCGCCAGGTGCTCGTTGTTGGGCCGGCGCACGATGGCCTGCCCCGGAACCGGCGGCGTGCCGAGCGACAGCGCCTCGAGCCCGCGCACCGTGCGCGTGCCCGTTGCATAGACATTGGCAAACATCAGTCCCTCGCGCGCCAGCTGGTCGAGGCGCGGTGTCAGGTCGCGCGTGCCGCCGTAGGCGCCGAGAAACTCGGCCGACAGGCTCTCGACGGAGATCAACACGACGTTGCGCGGCGAGCGTTTGAACGGGCCCATCTCGTTGGGCTCATGCACGTTGTATTCGGGCAGTTCGGCCTGCTCAAGCGGCTGGCGTGCCACGCCCAGGCGCTTCAGGGTGGCATCGGCCTCGGCCTGCGGAAGGGTCTTGTAAAAGCGATCGTAATCGAGCTCGTTGCGGCGCATCGCCGAGGCCAGCGTGAACAGGCCGTTGCCGGACAGCTCCTTGGCAAACTCGTTTCCGGCGCCGGCCATCTGGTCGACATCGGCAAACTGGAAGCTGGCGACCGGCAGCAGCAGCGCGGCGGCAAGCCAAGCGCCGCGCGCAAGCCTGGTGCGCGGGGCCACGCGAAAGCGTAGATGCCGGTGGAGCAGGGCGGTCAGCGCCGCGGCGAGCGCGGCGATCGCAGCCAGGATCCAGCCGACCGGATACGACTGGCGGATGTTGCCGATCACCTCATGGGTGTAAATCAGGTAATCGACCGCGATGAAATTGAAGCGCGTGCTGAATTCGTCCCAGAACAGCCATTCGGCCGCGGCGCCGAACAGCAGCACGGCGATGATCGCGGCGAGGGTCCCGGTGCGCACCCATCCGAGCACCCGCGACTGCCGCCAGCGCTCCGGCAGGAACGCCGCCAGCAGGCACAGGGGCAGCAGCAGGTAGGCGATCGTCGCGGCGTCGAACCAGAGCCCGAGCACCATGCCGCGCAAGCCCTCGTCAAGCGGAATTTGCGTGAGCCCGGCCTTTGCCCAGAGGGTGCCACGAAGCAGCAACCAGACCAACAACGACAGCGACAGGACAACGACGGCAAAGGGCAGGGCAATTCGGGGGCGGGGCATGCGGGTTCCACAACGTCACGGCGGCACCATGATAGCGCGTCCTGCCGACTGCAGCCTTGACCGGAGTCGTCCGCGAGACGACTCCGGCGATGTCAGTTGATCTTGAACTCGGTGAAACTCGGCCCGCCGCCCGGCTTGGGTGGCGGCGCCGGCCCTTCCTTGTGCTGGATCATCCCCGAATTGCCGATCAGCAGCGACAGGTTGGTGGCCGAGTCGGCGTTGGCCAGGCCTTCCTCGATCGAGATCTGCTCGGTGCGGATCAGGCGGAACAGGTCCTGCTCGAAAGTCTGCGAGCCCGGTGTCAGCGACTTTTCCATCGCTTCCTTGATTTCGCCGACCTTGCCCTCGGAAATCAACTCGGCGATGTTGGTGGTGTTCATCAGCACCTCGACCGCAGCCGAGCGCGTGCCTTCGTTGTTCTTCACCAGCCGCTGCGAGATGATGCACTTGAGCGAAACGCCGAGGTCGGAAAGCAGGATGGCGCGCTGGTCGAGGGGGAAGAAGTTGATGATCCGGTTCAGCGCGTGGTAACTGTTGTTGGCGTGCAGCGTGGCCAGGCACAGGTGGCCGGACAGCGAATACATCATGGCCATCTTCATGGTC
>DASUDU010000343.1:0-5957 GCA_036275435.1 Usitatibacteraceae bacterium
GCGCTGCGTCGCAGCCGGCGTTCCGTTGAGGTAGGTCACGGCGCCATTGGAGTAGTTCGACGCGGCGGCGACGGCATCCAGGATGGTGGCCTGTTGCGTTGCGCTGCAGCGACCGGAGAAGGCAACCGTGCTTTGTCCGACGACGCTCGCGACGGTCAAATCCGCCTTGGCCAGCATCGCGGCCTCGACGATCCGGTTCTTGAAGCCCGCGGCCAACGAAGTGCCGACCACGTTCGACGCAAGAAACTCGGATTCGAGCGCGCTGGCCGACTCCAACTCGGGCCCGAATCGGCCGTGGGCGATCTGGCCTGAGGCATGCTGCACCAGGCTTTCGTGCACGCTGTATTGGATCGTGTAATCGCCCGCGCGGGTGAAGTCGTAGAAGGAACCAATATCGGCACTGCGGGTGATGCTCTGTCCGGGTTGCAGCAGGACGAAGTCGGCATCGGTTGCGGCGGGGCGCTTGTAGTGCGGGCCGACATAAGAAACCATTTCGCCGTTGCGGCTGACGGTAAAGACGTCGTCCTCGATTTCACCATCCGGCACAAACCAGTTCAGCAGGCGCACAGCCTGGCGCCCGGTGTTGGTGAACGTCAACTCGACGCTCAGGTCCTGTTGGACGCTTGCGCGCTCGGAAATGTTGAGGCTGACGACGACTTGGCTCTTGGCAAGACCGGACAGCGAAACGCAGGTCAATGCGATCGCGAGCAAGGTGCGAAATACCATTGAAATCCCCCTGTAAGTGTTGCGTTGTTGAACAACCTTTCGTGGCCTGCGCGGGGATCGCCCGCACGGGACGGCAAATTGTAGAACCAGTGCGGCTGCGATTGGCATCCCGTGATCGGGTATTTTTCTTGTGCAGCGCAGCAGTGCAGGCGGGCGACCGGAGTTCCGCTCAGGCGCCGAGCAGCTCGTTCATGTAGCGCACCCGCGAGGCCACCGAGCGCATCATCGCCATGCCGATGGACGGGTCTGCCTTGACCAGGTTGATCAGCGCATCGCGGTCAAAAGCTAGCAGCGAACAGTCGGTACGCGCAACCGCCGTGGCCGTTCGGGAGCTGTTGTCGACCAGGGCCATCTCGCCGAAGGCTCCGCCCGTGGTCAGCTTCTCGACGACCTTGCGCCCGATGGCGATGGAAATGCGTCCCGCCAGGACGATGTACATGACCTTGCCCGGCTGCCCTTCCTCCATGATTCGCGCACCTTCGGCGAATTTCACGGTCGAATGCGCATCCAAGTGCTGCTGCAGTTGCTGGATGGTTGCCTCGTCGAAAATCGCCTCGCCGGGCTTGCTGTGGTGCTCGGCCGAATCCGGGCGCGCGGCCAGGCGCGCGGCCAGCAGGCGAAGGCGCTCGAACATCACGCTCATGATCATCAGCGCAAATTCCGGCGCGTAGAACAGCGCGCGCTCGCAGCCGGCGGTATCGAGGCTGTAGGCCATGCACGTCGTCGTTGCCGTCGCCGTCGCGCTGCGCGGGACAGGCGGGCCCTTGCGGTCCTGGGAAATCACCGCCATCTCGCCGAAGATCCCGCCCGGGCGAATGGTGTCGATGCGCTTGCCGCGGACCGACAATTGCACCTCGCCCTCGGCGAGGAAGTACATGAAATTGTGTTTCGAGAGCGAAAACAGCCCGCGCTTGTCGCCGACTGTTCCCTCGCCGAACACCTTGGTCCCGGCGCCGAATTCAATGTACTCGCCATTCTCCTCGAACAGCTCGCGCGCCACGTTTGGGTTGTAGTAGCGGCTCGAGGACGCGGCATAGGCGCCGCTGGTCATATGAGGGTGGTCGATGTCCATGCTGGGTTGTGGAGCGTGGCGCTAGTGCAAGGTGCAGCCGTGTGCCGCGCTGCAGGGCACGTTGAAATCAGGCAATTGGCAGGTGTCTTCGCTCATTTTCGGATCGATGCATTCCCGGGCACCCCACGGCCCGCCGGAGTCGGGCCGGTTCGCGCCGCACGCCATGCCGCAGGGCATGGCGGAATCAGGAACTTGGCAGGTGTCTTCGCTCATATTCGGATCGATGCATTCCAGGGCACCCCACGGCCCGCCGGAGTCGGGCCGGTTCGCGCCGCACGCCATGCCGCAGGGCATGGCGCGAAACCCGGCGCTCACCCCATGCAAAACACGTTGAGTTTGTTGCCGTCGAGATCGCGAAAATAACCCGCGTAAAAGCCTTCGCCACGCGGTCCTGCGGGCCCTTCGTCGGTCGCGCCCAATTCCAGGGCCTTCTTGTAGATGGCGTCGACCTTTTCCTTGCTGTCCACCACCAATGCGATCATCACGCCGTTGCCGACTGTCGCCGGCTTGCCGTCGAACGGCTTGACCACACTGAATCCCGGCGTGGTGGGGCTCACCGCCCAAGCAATGCCGCGGTCGAATTCCATGAAACGTTTCGCGCCGACCATGGCGAGCAATTCATCGTAGAACTTCACCGCGCGTTCGAAGTTGTTGGTGCCGATGGTGGTGTATCCGATCATGGGTCGCTCCTTATGCAGCCGGCTGCCGCGCCAACAGCCGGCACCGGGACGAAATGGAAGCGCTGAGGTTATCATGCTCCATGAACATCGCGATGGATTCCGATCAAGAACAGGTCCAGGCTGTGCTGGACTTCTGGTTCGGCTCGGCCAGCGAACGTGGCAAGGCGCGGACCGAGTGGTTTCGCAAAGATCAGGGTTTTGATGAGGCGATCCGCGCCAGATTCCTCGGGCTCCGGCAGCAGGCTGTTGCGGGTTCGCTTGAAGCCTGGCGTACATCGCCCCGCTCGTGCCTCGCGCTGATCGTCGTCCTGGACCAGTTTTCCAGAAACCTGTTCCGCGGGTCCGCCGAGGCCTTTGCCGGCGACGCGCGCGCGCTCGAAGCGGCGCGCCACGCCTGCGATTCCGGTTTCGACCTTGGCCTGCTGCCGGTCGAGCGCCAGTTCATCTATCTGCCGTTCGAACACTGTGAATCGCTGGCCGAACAGGATCGATGCTGTCTGCTGATGGAATCGTTGCGGCAGTACCCGGAAACGGCCGATCTGCATGTTTGGGCCGAGAAGCACCGGGTCATCATCCGCCGTTTCGGTCGTTTCCCCCACCGAAATGCCGCACTGGGTCGCGCCAGCACGCCGGAAGAAATCGAGTTTCTGAAAACGCCGGGTTCAGGCTTCTGACGATTCGCCGCCCCGCGGACCGTAGAACACCACCCAGGTCTCGAAGTCGTCCGAAAACTCCTCGAAGCGGTGTTCGCTTCCGGCCTTTACGAACAGGGCGTCGCCCGGCCCGAAGCGCACGCGTTCGCCCATGTTGACGAACCAGCCATGGCCGCGCTGGATGACATAGAGTTCGTCCTGGTCGTGCGGACCCTGCGGATCCGTTCCGCGCGGGGCGTAGTAGCGAAGCTGCATCGAGCCATGCTCGAGCAGGAGCGGGGAAAGGCGTCCCGGTTGCGGCGGCGCGGTGCCGGCTTCATGGGCCGTGAAGTGTTTTTTCATCGCGTCGGGCTCCTCAAGCGAACAGGGAATTCATGTAGCGCAGCCGCGCGGCGACCGCGCGCATCATTGCCATGCCGGTCTGCGGCCGCGATTGAACTAGGCGAACCAGATCCGGGCGGTTGATCGCCAGCAGCACGCTGTCGGTCCGCGCAACGACACTGGCACTGCGCGGCGCCTGATCCACCAGGGCCATTTCGCCGAATACCCCGCCGGGTCCCAGCTTTTCGACGATGCGCCGGCCGATTGCCACCGCGACCGTGCCCTCGAGCACGACGTACATGCTGGTGCCGCTGTTGCCTTGCCGGATGATGCGCGCCCCCCCGGGAAACCGCACTACGGCCGCGCGGTCGAATTCGTCGACCAGGCTGGCCAGTGCCGCGGCTTCGAACACCGGCACACTCCGAAGGCTGCGATGGGACGAATCGCCCGACCGCGACCCCAGGCGCGCGGCGAGCAAACGCAGCCGCTCGAACATGGCGCTCATCAGCATCAGCGCAAACTCCGGCTGCTTGGCCAGCCCGCGCAGCGTTTCCTCGCCGTCCAGCGAATACAGAGCGCAGTCCTCCACGGCCTTTGCCGTCGCGCTGCGCGGGGCCTCGATTTCAAGCTCGGGGATTTCGCTGATGACGGCCATTTCCCCAAACAGATCCCCGGGGCGCACCCGATCGAGCAGGCGCTGGCCCGATTTGAGCGTGACTTCGCCGCGGGTCAGCAAAAACATGCGATGGATGTTGCGCTTGCGAAACAGGTCGCGGTCGATGCGCGTCAGCAGCGCCTTGGTGAGCGGCTTCTGGAAAATGTTTTGCCGTCGCGACCTCTCGTTCTCGCGAAACAGCACCGTCGCGGCAGCGATCGTTTCTTTCCGGCCGAACGTCTTGAAGAACTGCCGAGCGATGGCCGGGTCGTAGAGGCCCGTGCCGCGACGAAACGGCAGGACCGTCGATTGTGCATCGGTATCTGGAGCGGACACCGGCCTCGACATGAAGGAAAAACTCCTTGATGGGCGTGCGTTTCCGGGGAGAAACGGCCGGAACGCCGCGCCAGTTCTTGGGTTTAGCGAATGCGCCGCACACGCGGCGAATGGTTGGTGCCCTCGATCTCGAGGAAGAACGAACCGAGCGCACCGCGCCGGATCGAGGCTTTCGGGCTGTCCATGTCCAGCAGGCGCGAGGAATCGTCGGTCACCTGCCACACCTGGCCATTGGCCAAGCGGATCATCGAGTTGGCGCGCCAGCCTTCGAAGCGACCTTCGATTCGGCTGTCGATGCGATCGAGCGCGGCGTCCGGGGCCTTGGCCGGCAAGCCGAAGGTCGCGGCGGGTGCAGGCGCTGGCTCGGGCGTGACGGCGCGCGTCGGCGCGACGGTTGCAATACCCGTGGCTGCGGTCGGTGTGGCCGAGCGGGGCGTCGCGCCGATGTCAATGGCGTCGTAGCATTTGAGCCGCGCATGGGCATCGGCGATTTCGCGGCAACGCGCGATTGCTGCCGGGTCGGCCAGCGCGGCGCCGGACGCGAGCAGGAACAGTGGGGCGATCAGGATTCGAGTCATGCTGGGGTCCTTGCCTTGGGGCATCAGTTGCGGCGCGTTTCCGCAGTTCAGATATCGCGCTTCATTTCGGCGCGACCGCGCCAGCCCCGGGCCAGGCGCTGTCGCCGAGGCGGGTCAGGCGCATTTCAAAAAACCGCACCGGCTCCTTGCCCGGCGCGATGCGATCGCCAACCTCGGTCAGCGTACCGTCCTTGATGGTCGCCGTGTAGCGGATGGTCATCGGGCCGGCCGGAATTTCCCAGGTATAGCCATCCTCGGTCGGCTGGATGGCGAACTCGCCGTAGCGGCCCTGCGCGTGCGAACGTAGCGTGTAGCTTTTCTTCGCCGGGTCATAGGCGATCACCCCAAAGGCATTGAAGCCGCTGCGGCCTTCGGCGTCGTAGCTGCGGCCTTCAATGAGTCGGATGCTGCCGTCGAGCAGCAGGCCGATGCGTTCGGTCTGCGTCACGTGATGCTTGGCGCCTCCGGGGAGCACGGTCCAGGCCGGTCCGCGCCAGAGCCCGTCCATGCGGGCAAACGCCTTCATCGCCTCGCGCTGGGCGTCGATGAGCGCGGCGGCATCGGGCGCCTGCGCGAGCGCTGCAAGCGGCAGCAGGACGATGGACAGAAAGATGCGTGAACTCAAGCCTGTCATGGGAATGTCCGGTCGGATTCGAGCGCCCATTATCCACCGGCTTGGCATCGCGGTGCGCGAATGCCCATGCCATGCGCCAAGAACCGCGCGAGGGCACAATGATGCTATTTCCAGTCACCGCATGGGAGCGATCATGAGTCGCTCTGACCGGCTCTGGCAGCGCGGCCGCACCGACCTTGCTTACCAGTGGCTTGCAACGTACCCCATAGACGGCGCAGGCGACTCGTAAACCACGCCGTCCTTCATCACCAGCCGCACGCGTCGCATCGCGCCGACGTCATGCGTCGGATCGCCCCCAGCGG
>DASUDU010000344.1:0-2546 GCA_036275435.1 Usitatibacteraceae bacterium
AAGCCGTGGCGATGGGTGCCTGGGACTACCTGGCCAAGCCGGTGGGGCCGGATGACGTGATCCACGCTGCCAACGCCGCGCTGCAGCACAAGCGCTGGGCGCTGCGCCGCGATGCCGAGGCCTCAAGGAACAGACCCGTGGCGGACACGAATTTGCAATGAATGGGAATGGGGCTTAGCGCAATCCTGCGCCAACGGCCCGCAACAATGAAGGAGAAGATCATGCGTGCACTGAACAAAATCCTCGTCGTCGATGATGATCCGGTTGTCGGAACCGCCGTCAACCGCGTCCTGACGAAAAAAGGCTATGTCGTCATCAACGCCCGCAATGCCGCCGAGGCGTTCGAGCAAATGCGCAACGAAGCCGTCGACATGGTGTTCACCGATATCCGCATGCCCGGCATGAACGGGCTGGAACTGGCCGAAACCGTGAAGGCGCGGACACCGTGGACTCCGGTGGTCATCATCACCGGCTACGGCACCGACGACAATGAGGCCCGCGCCCGGGCCGCTGGTGTCACCGCGTTCCTCCACAAGCCGCTGACGCCGGAAATGATCGAAGGCTGCGCGGAACGGGCACTGCACGAAGAAACCGCAACGCTGGAGCCGGTTGCCGCCGAAGCGCCGGTGGTCGAACCGGCAGCCGAACCGACGGTCGCGGGTCCTCGCGCCAACCCGGTCAGGAACGTCGCCCTGTTCCTCGCCGCCCCCTTCGTCGGCCTGGCCTACTTCCTGCTGTTCCCCGTCATCGGCCTGTTCCTGCTGGCGCGTTTCGGGTTTGCCGCCGCGATGAAGTACACCGCCGTGCGCAAGACCATGACGGTGGTGAAGAATGTCGGCCTGTTCCTCGCCGCCCCGTTCATTGGCCTGGCTTATGCCGTATTGCTGCCGTTTGTCGGCATGGGCTTGATCGCCAAGATCGCGCTCACCGCGATGGCGCGCAACGAAAAAGTGCGCACGGCGATGCTGTTCGTGAAGAAGATGGCGACGCTGGTCGCGGCTCCGTTCATTGGCCTGGCCTTCATCGTCCTCGCCCCGCTGGTCGGCGCCGTCCTGCTGTTCTGGACCGCCACGCGCGCGGCGTACACCAAGCTCGGTATCGGCTGAACCGATGACCTGAGTCAACACCGGTTTGCGCGGCAGGAACACAATGGCTTCAGGACTCTTCGCCGCACCGCATGATGCCTGAAACCCCGGGGAGGCCCAGCTTCCCCGGGGTTTTTCTCGATCACAATCCAAACCACGGGAATCGTCCATGAACGCAATGCGCACCCCGCTCCGCCTGGGTTGCCGGCGTGCTTTCGGCTCCATTCTTCGCGCCAGTCTGCTCGCTGCCATCGTCGCCCTGAGCCCGTTGACCGCCGCAGCCAAGGACAACGAGCTGTCCAAGGAAGACCAGGCCTGCCTGAAGTGCCACGACAAGCCCGGCCTGGAAAAGAAGCTGGGCGACGGTACGGCGCTCTCGCTGCACATCAGTACCCAAGCCTACCTCGACTCGATGCACGCCGCCACCAGCTGCGCGGATTGCCACGCCGACATCGACGACAAGACGCACGGCAAGACGCCTGCGCAATACAAAAGCCGGCGCGAACTGTCGTTGTCGATGCGCGATTCCTGCCGCGATTGCCACAAGAAGAAATTCACCCAGTACGAAGACAGCGTGCATGCGGCCGTGCAGAAGGCCGGCAGCAACAGGGCGCCGCTGTGCTCGGATTGCCACGAGCCGCACACCCAGAAGTCCGTCAAGGCAAGCAAGCCGGCCGAGGCAGCCCCCTGCGCGCGCTGCCACGACGAGATCCACAAGGCCTACTCGAACGATGTCCACGGCCAGCTGCGCGCAGCCAAGGGCAAGGACGCGCCCGGCTGCGCCGACTGCCATCGCTCGCACGAGGTGCAGGCCGCATCGCTCGGCGACACCCTGCGCGACACCTGCCTGGCGTGCCACAAGGACGCCGCGGCGCAGCACCGCGACTGGCTGCCCAACACCCAGTTGCATTTCGACGCGATCTCTTGCGCGGCCTGCCACGCACCGCAGGCGGCACGGCGCGTCAACCTGCGGCTGTACGACGGCCTGTCGGGCAGCCAGGTGCGCGAGAAAGTCGGTGTCCCGCAGTTCGAAAGCCGCGCACTGGCGGCAGACAGCGCCCGGGTCGGACTCGATGAACGCGCGTTGTGGAGTCTGCTCAACGAATTCAACCGCGATTCCAGCCAGGGCAAGGTGGTCCTGCGCGGGCGCCTGGAAGTCAGCTCCGGGGCCGATGCGCACCGGCTGACCCGCAAGCAAGAGGCCCTGCGTGACTGCAGGGCCTGCCACCAGGCCGGCGCCGCAGCGTTCCAGAGCGTCAGCATGACCGTGGTCGGGCCGGACGGCCGCCCGCTGCGACACGGCGTGCAAAAGGAGGTGCTCAGCTCGCCGCTTTCGGTGCAGTCGGTGCGCGGTTTCTATGCGCTGGGCGCGACGCGCATCCAGTTGCTGGACCAATTGCTGCTGCTGGTCGTGCTCGGCAGCATCGCCGGCCCGCTGCTGCACATGACCATCAAGTGGGC
>DASUDU010000345.1:0-3468 GCA_036275435.1 Usitatibacteraceae bacterium
TCTACGCCTACCTTCCCGGCGGCGCCTCGGGCGGTATCCTGCCCGCATCGATGGGCGACATTCCGCTCGACTTCGACACCTTGCAGCCGCACGGCTGCTTCATCGGCTCGGCCGCGGTGGTGATCCTTTCCGACCGCGACAGGGCGCGCGATGCGGCGCTAAACCTCATGAAATTCTTTGCCGACGAATCCTGCGGCCAGTGCACGCCGTGCCGCGTGGGCACGCAAAAAGCGGTGCAATTGCTGGAGGAATCGACGTGGCGCAAGGGTCTCTTGGAAGAGTTGTCGCAGGCGATGGTCGATGCGTCGATCTGCGGGCTGGGGCAGGCGGCGCCCAACCCGATCCGCTGTGTGATCAAGTATTTTCCGCACGAGATTGCCTGATGGGCACGAAGACCGCACAACAATCCTGTCGCCCCGGATTTATCCCGGGGCAACAGTAATTTGTAGAAATTTAAACCGATGAACATGCTGTCCGAACCGCTTTCTAAACGCAAGAGCGTTGAATTCACCCTTGACGGCGAGAAGGTCACTGCGTTCGAGGACCAGACCCTGATCGAGATTGCCAAGGAGCACGGCAAGGACA
Organism: Usitatibacteraceae bacterium; assembly: GCA_036275435.1. Taxonomy (GTDB): domain Bacteria; phylum Pseudomonadota; class Gammaproteobacteria; order Burkholderiales; family Usitatibacteraceae; genus UKL13-2. Next base: position 586 of record DASUDU010000345.1, read on the forward strand.
TCCCACATCTTTGCTACAAGCCTGGATACCGTCCCGACGGCAATTGCCGCGCCTGCGTCGTGGAAATCAAGGGCGAGCGGGTGCTGGCGCCGTCGTGTTGCCGCCACCCGGCAAACAACATGGAAGTCGCGACCGATTCGCCGCGCGCGGTGAGCGCGCAGAAAATGGTGGTTGAACTGCTGCTTTCCGACGTGCCAGCCAACGACTTGAAGCCGGGCGGTAACGAGTTGGTGCAGTGGGCTGGGCGCCTCGGCGTCGGGGCGCCCAGGTTCGCGCCCCGCGCACAACCGGCCACGGATGGTTCGCACCCGGCGATGAGCGTCAACCTTGACGCCTGCATCCAGTGCACGCGCTGCGTGCGTGCCTGCCGCGAGGAGCAGAACAACGACGTGATCGGCTATGCCGGGCGCGGCGGCCACGCGCGCATCGTGTTCGACTTCGACGACCCGATGGGCGCGTCGACCTGCGTGGCCTGTGGCGAGTGCGTGCAGGCGTGCCCGACCGGCGCGCTGGCGCCGGCCAAGGATGCCTACCTGGTGAAGGCGGACAAAACCGTGGACAGCGTGTGCCCGTTTTGCGGCGTCGGCTGCCAGCTCACGTATCACGTCAAGGACAACAGGATCATCCGCGTCGAAGGCCGCGACGGCCCGGCCAACAAGGATCGTCTGTGCGTGAAGGGCCGCTTCGGATTCGATTATGCGCATCACACGCAGCGCCTGACCAAACCCTTGATCAGGAAACCGGGCGTGCCGAAAACGGCGGACTTCACGATCGATCCTGAAAACTGGCGCGAGGTGTTCCGCGAAGCCACATGGGAGGAGGCGCTGGACCTTGCGGGCGGCACATTGGGAAAGATCCGCGACCAGCACGGCGCGCATGCGCTGGCCGGTTTCGGTTCCGCCAAGGGTTCCAATGAAGAGGCGTACCTGTTCCAGAAGTTGGTGCGCACCGGCTTTGGCAGCAACAACGTTGACCATTGCACGCGGCTTTGCCATGCCTCCTCGGTTGCCGCGCTGCTCGAAGGCGTGGGTTCGGGCGCCGTATCGAACCAGGTTTCGGACGTGGCAAGGGCAGAGGTGATTTTTCTGATCGGTGCCAATCCGTCGTCCAACCATCCGGTTGCGGCGACGTGGATCAAGAACGCCGCCCGGCGCGGGGCGAAGCTGATCGTCGCCGACCCGCGCAGGAACGACCTGTACCGCGATGCCTGGCGCTACCTGCAGTTCAAGCCGGACATGGATGTGGCGTTGTTGAACGCCATGATCCACACCATCATCGACGAAGGGCTGGTAGATGAGGAATTCGTCCGCAACCGCACGCACGATTTCGAAGCGCTGAAGGAAAACGCGAAAGCATTCGCGCCGGAAAAAATGGCGCCGCTGTGCGGCATTGCCGCGGAGACGCTGCGCGAAGTCGCGCGCGCCTTTGCCACGTCAGCCGGGTCGATGATCCTCTGGGGCATGGGCATTTCGCAGCACGTGCACGGCACCGACAACGCACGCTGCCTGATTGCGCTCACCTTGATGACCGGACAGGTCGGCAAGCCGGGCTCCGGATTGCATCCGCTGCGCGGCCAGAACAACGTGCAGGGCGCCTCGGACGCCGGCCTGATCCCGATGATGTTCCCCAATTACCGGCGCGTGGACAATGCCGAGAACCACGCGCGGTTTGAAAAGCTCTGGGGCACGAAGCTCGATGACAAGCCGGGGCTGACCGTGGTGGAAATCATCGACGCGGCGTGCGAGGGCAGGATTCGCGGCATGTACGTCATGGGCGAAAACCCGGCCATGTCCGATCCGGATGCCAATCACGCGCGTGCGGGCCTGGCCAGGCTCGACATGCTGGTGGTGCAGGACATTTTCCTCACCGAGACGGCATACCTGGCCGATGTCGTGCTGCCGGCCTCCGCATGGCCGGAGAAGACCGGCACTGTCACCAACACCGATCGCATGGTGCAGTTGGGGCGTCGCGCACTGGACCTGCCGGGCGATGCGCGCCAGGACCTGTGGATCATCCAGCAGATGGCGCGGCGCCTGGGCCTCGACTGGGACTATCCGGGCGAGGAGAGCGGCGTGGCTGCCGTGTACGAGGAAATGCACGTCGCGCAGGATTCGATCTCCGGGATCAGCTGGGGGCGCCTGAATCGCGAATCCGTCGTGACCTACCCGTGCACGGGCGACGACGACCCCGGCCAGAGCGTCGTGTTTGTCGACCGATTCCCGACCGCGGACGGGCGCGCCCGCTTTGTGCCGGCCGACATCATTCCGGCCAACGAGCGGCCGGATGCCGAGTATCCGATGGTGCTCATCACTGGCCGCCAGCTTGAACACTGGCACACCGGCTCGATGACGCGCCGTGCATCGGTGCTCGACGCCATCGAGCCGGCCGCGTGCGCGAGCATGCACCCGATCGACATGCGCAGGATCGGCGTGCGCGCAGGCGAAAACGTCACGGTCGAATCGCGCCGCGGCAAGGTTGGCATCATGGCGCGCGCGGATGAAGGCGTGCCGCCGGGCAGCGTGTTCATTCCCTTCGCGTTTTACGAAGCGGCGGCCAACAAGCTGACCAACCCCGCGCTGGATCCGTTCGGCAAGATCGCCGAACTCAAGTACTGCGCCGTGCGGGTCACCAGCGGCGGGGAACCCATGCCGCTCACGAGCTACGGCGGCGCGCAGGCATACGCCTGAAAATCGGCCACTGGATGCTGCGCCGCAGCATCCAGTGGCGCCTGACCGCACCGTTTATCGCACCTTGGCGACCGTTTGACGGGTCCAGCCTGCAAAATTGCATTTCTTTGCAAGTTGCGCTTCTTTCAGAGCGAGAATCGACCATCTGGCCACCATACGGCCCTGCGAATAACAACGGCAGTTCGGCGCAACATGT
>DASUDU010000346.1:0-4024 GCA_036275435.1 Usitatibacteraceae bacterium
GCCCAAGCCCGCTGCCCGGGGCAAAGCGGCCGAGCCGGTTGACGACGCAAAGGGCAACGAGGACGACAAGCACCTCAATTCGATCATCAAGCTCAAGGATGGGCGGCTGCTGGTGGTTGGCGAATCGGGCACGATTCTGAAGTCGACCGACGCCGGCAAGACCTGGTCGGCGATTGCCTCGCCCTACAAGGGTTCCTTCTTCGGCGCGATCGAGGCTGAAGACGGCGCGGTGGTGATCTTCGGCTTGCGCGGCAAGATCTTCCGCTCCGATGCATCGCTGGCCAACCTGCAGTTGGTCGAGAACAAGTCGGTTGCCTCGATCATGGGCGCGACGCGACTGGCCGACGGCCGGCTGGTGTTGGCTGGGCTCGCGGGCACCGTCCTGCTGTCGAACGACCAGGGCAAGTCCTTCACCAAGGGCGATACCGGCAGCACCAAGGCCTATGCCGCGACCGTGGCCGGCGCGCCGAACGCAATCCTGCTGGTCGGCGAGGCCGGCGCGCGCGACTGGGTCCTGGCCGCATCGCCGGCTGCGGCAGCCGCCGCGCAACCGGCAAAGAAATAGCCAGCAATCCAGCCCATCGACCGTAACCGCCACCAGGCCGTGCCATGAACCTCCAGAAAATCATCCAGACCGTTTCCGATTTCGTCTTCAACAACCGCAAGGTGCTGCTGATCGTGTTCAGCGCGCTGACCGTGCTGTTCGCGATTTCGGCCAGCCAGCTCAAGGTCGATGCCGGCTTCAACAAGATGGTGCCGCTGACGCACCCGTACATGAAGGAATACAAGGCGTACGAAAACGTCTTCGGCGGCGCCAACCGCATCGCCATCGCCATGACGCAGAAGAACGGCGACATCTACAACAAGGAGTTCATGGAGAAGTTGAAGGCGCTGACCAACGAGGTGATGGTCCTCGAAGGCGTCGACAAGCCGTCGGTGCGCTCGCTGTTCACGCCCAACACCCGCTTCATTGAGGTCGTCGAGGAAGGTTTCGCCGGCGGCAACGTGGTGCACGCGACCTTCCAGGGCACGCCGGAGGACCTCGCCATCGTCCGCGGCAACGTGCAGAAATCCAACGAGATCGGCCGCACCGTGGCCAACGACGCCACCGGCGCATTGGTCGCAGCCGGCCTGCTCGAGTTCATCCCGCGCGAAGGCGGCAAGCTCGACAAGCTCAACTATTTCGAGTTCTCCAGGAAGCTCGAGGAATTGCGCGCCAAGTACGAAAGCCCGGAGCGCAGCGTGCACATCATTGGCTTCGCCAAGGCGGTCGGCGACATCGCCTCCGGCGCCAAGGGTGTTGTCACGTTCTTCGGCGTGGCCTTCGTGATCACCGCGGTGCTGATGCTGTGGTTCGTCAAGGACCTCAAGCTGACGCTGATCGCGCTGATCGTGGCGATGATGCCGGTGCTCTGGCTGCTGGGCACGCTGCCGATCATCGGCTTCGGCATCGATCCTTTGTCGATCCTCGTGCCGTTCCTGATCTTCTCCATCGGCGTCTCGCACGCCGTGCAGATGACCAAGACCTGGGAGCGCGAAGTGGTGCATGGGCTCGACAGTCTCGCCGCCGCCAAGGCCTCGTTCGCCAGCATCTTCGTCCCCGGCACGCTGGCGCTGTTGACCAACGTGCTCGGCTTCGCGGTGATCATGCTGATCCCGATCGACATCGTGCGCGAACTGGGCATCACCGCTTCGCTCGGCGTGGCGTGGATGATCATCACCAACAAGATGCTGCTGCCGATCCTGCTGTCGCACCTGAAGCTGTCGCCGGAGGCGCTGACCCGGGAGGTAAAGCAGGAAAGCCGGGTCGACGGACTGTGGAGGGCCGCCTCGCGCTGCGTGGAAAGGCCGCGCGCCATGCTCATCGTCGGCATCGCCGCGGTCGTGGCCGTGATCGGTGTGATCCAGGCCCACGGCCTGAAGGTCGGCGACTACGGTCAGGGCGTCCCCGAATTGCGGCAAACCTCGCGCTACAACCAGGACAACGCGACCATCGTCGACAAGTTCGCCATCGGCGTGAACACGCTGGGCGTGGTGGCGCAGACCAAGGGCGTGCAGGGCGCCTGCACCAACTACGACGTGATGACCGTCATCGAAAAGTTCGACTGGTACATGCAAAACGTCGACGGCACGCAGTCGGTAATCTCGCTGCCGGGCGTGGCGCGCACCATCAACTCCGGCTACAACGAGGGCAGCCTCAAATGGCGCCAGTTGCCGCGCGATCCACAGGTGCTGGCGCAGAGCGTGACGCCGATCAACACCGACACGGGCCTGTTGAACCCGGACTGCTCGGCCATGCAGGTGCTGATCAATACCACAGACCAGCAGGGCGACACCTTGCGCCGGCTGGTCACCGAAGCCAAGAACTTCGCCAAGGAACACAACAGCGACAAGGTCGAGTTCAAGCTCGCCACCGGCAACATGGGCGTGGCCGCGGCGACCAACGAGGCGGTCGACAAGGCGCGCTGGGAGATGAACTTCGCCATCTTCGGCGCCCTGCTGATCATGTGCATGCTGACCTTCCGCTCGATCCGCGCCACGCTGTGCATCCTCATCCCGCTGGCGCTGGTCTCGGTGCTGTGCGAGGCGCTGATGCCGGCGCTGGGCATCGGGCTCAAGGTCTCGACGCTGCCGGTGATCGCGCTGGGCGTCGGCGTCGGCGTCGACTACGGCATCTACCTGTTCGACCGCATCGAGGTGCACATGGAGGAAGGCAAGACCCTTGCCGCCTCGTTCTTCGACGCGCTGCGCGAGCGCGGCACGGCGATGATTTTCACGGCGGTGACCATGACGCTGGGCGTTGGCACCTGGGCGATGTCGGCGCTGAAATTCCAGGCCGACATGGGCATCCTGCTGGCGTTCATGTTCTTCCTCAACATGCTTGGCGCGGTCTTCCTGTTGCCGGCCATCGCCGCGTTCATCCTGAAGCCGCTCAAGCTGCATTGAGCAAGGCGGGTCCGCGCGCCGGCCTGCGGCGATGAGCACGGCCGAACTCAAGCCGATCACGCCGGCCGATTTCGCGCCGCTGGCCGCGCTGGCCGAGCAGATCTGGCGCGCGCACTACACGAAGATCATCAGCCTGGAGCAGATCGAATACATGCTGGCCGGGCGCAATACGCCCGAGCGCCTTGGCGCCTATGTCGGCGCTGCCGATCGCGGGCTGGACCTCCTGTGGCTCGATGGCAAGCGCGTCGGCTTTTGTTCCTGGGCCTGGACAGAAACCCCCGGCGAAATGAAACTCGAACAGATTTACCTGTTGCCGCGCCTGCACGGCCGCGGCTTCGGCGGGATGATGCTGCGGCACATCGAGGCGCGCGCCCGCGCACTCGGCGCGAAGACCATGATGCTCACCGTCAACAAGCGCAACGACGGTTCCATCGCCGTGTACCACCACGCCGGGTTTCGCGTGCGCGAAGACGCCGTGTTCGACATCGGTGGCGGCTATGTAATGGACGATTACGTGATGGAAAAGGTGCTGGGCTGATCGCAATTTTCCAGCACAACGGCAAGAAACGCGTTGGCTGGCGGGCATTTCCGGCCAATTGCGCCCGGAAAGCCTTGCCCAGAAACGACGTTATCGATCCGGCCAAACGACCCGATCCCCAACGCGCAGCGTGCCCACAGCGAGCGGAATCAGGTTGGTGCCGAACATCGGCCCGTCGGGTGTGCGGCGAAAGGTGCTCAAGGTCGCGAGCGGCTCCGGGCCCTTCAGCTCGCCGCTGAACTGGTCGGTGGTCGTCACCTGGCAGCGCACGCAGGGGCTGGCGGCACGGAACGCGACTGCGCCAAGAGATACCGGGCCCAGCGCGTCCTCGGCGAAGGCGTCGGTGCCATCGATCACCACATTGGCGCGAAAGCGGTTCATCGGCACCGCCGCGCGGCCGGCCGCGACGATGCGCCGGTTCAGCTCCGCAAGCGAAGCGATCGAGGCCACCAGCAGCGGATAGCCGTCGGCAAAACTGACGATGTCGCCCGGCTCGCCACGCCCCTCCTTGAGCGCACGTTCGCTCGATTCCGGCATGTA
>DASUDU010000347.1:0-4631 GCA_036275435.1 Usitatibacteraceae bacterium
AGGCCACCGAGGGCGCCGCGTTGTCGAACAGGCTGATCATGTTGCGCTCGTGCTCCAGCAGCGGCCCGCGCGGCTGCACGGCGCGTGGTTCGACCGGCCGCTCGTTGCGCTGGCCGAAGCTGCTCAGGCCGAAGGCGGCAAGGGCAAGGGCGGCTGCGCACAGCGCGGCGGCGCGCAGCGGGGCTGGGTTGGGCATGGGTGGTTCTCCGTTTGTTCGATTGTGCAGGCTTGCCGGCTCAAATGGGGCTGGTTGGCGCAGATGCCAAGCCCTGCACGCGGCACTTGACGGCCCGTTTTTTTTATGTAACCATTTGGTTACTTATGGACGACGACCAGCTTGACCTCGTGTTCCACGCCCTGGCCAGCCAGCCGCGCCGGGAGATCCTCGCGGCGGTGCGCGCCGCACCCGGCTGCAATGTCAACGCCATCGCCGAGCAGTTCGACATGTCGCGCATCGGCGTGATGAAGCATCTGGGCGTGCTCGAGGCGGCCACCCTGATCGTCACCGAAAAAGTCGGGCGCGAGAGGCAACTGTACTTCAACCCGGTGCCCATCCAGCAGATCCACGAGATGTGGACCGATGATTTCAGCCGCCACTTCGCGGCCAGCCTCACCCAACTCAAACGCGTCATCGAACAAGGAGGAAAACCATGACCCAAACCAGCAAGGCGGTGTTTCGCATCGTCATCAACGGCAGCATCGATGCGGTCTGGCGCGAATTGACCAAGCAGGGCGAGCCGCAGGCGGCGGTGTTCAACGCCTGGCTGCACGCGCAATCGCTGGCAGTCGGCCAGCGCATGCAGATGACCACCAAGGGGAGGAGCCACGTCATGGTGGTGGGTACCGTCACGGCTTTCGACCCGCCGACGCGCTTTGCCCACACGTTCAAGTTCACCCAGTTCGATGACCCCGAGTGCGAGGTGATCTACGATCTGAAGCAACTGCCGGCCGGCGTCGAGTGCACGCTCACGGTCGAGCGCATGCCGGTCGGCACCAGGACAGCCAAGAGCATGCAGGACGGCGGAGGCAAGATCCTCAACCTGCTCAAGGCGGTCGTCGAAACCGGCAGGGTGCCGCTGGGCACGCGCCTGCTGTACGCCATGATGGACCGCATGCTGTTCATGCTGCCCAAGTCGCTGCGCGCGCAAAACTGGCCGCTATAGTCCGGCCGCAATCGAAGAAGGAGACCACGATGAAATCATTCCTGGCTGCCATCGCCCTGCTTGCCGCCGCCGGCCACGCCGGCGCCGAACGCGCCATCACCTTGGAAACGACCGTCAACGCCACGGCGCGCGAGGTTTACCGCGCCTGGGCGACGCGCGACGGCATCAAGACGTTTTTCGCTCCGGACGGCATCGTCGATCCACGCCCCAACGGCCTGTATGAAATCCACTTTGATCCCTCGGCCCCGCCCGGATTGCGCGGCGCGGAGGACATGCGCATTCTTGCGCTGCAGGAAGATCGCCTGATCAGCTTCACCTGGAATGCGCCGCCGGCCTTCCCCGCCGCGCGCGGCCAGCGCACCGTGGTGATCGTGCGCCTGCACCCCGCAGCCGAAGGCAGGACGCGGGTGACGCTGCACCAGGTCGGCTGGGGCGATGGCGGCGACTGGGATGGCGCCTATGCCTATTTCGGCAAGGCCTGGAACTTCGTGCTGGGCAACCTCAAGAAACGCTTCGAGTCCGGACCGATCGACTGGAAACCAGCCACCCAGAACACGGCCGCCACGCAACAGAAGTGACGTCGCGCGCGGGCACCGCTGCTGCATTCCGGCGCGGGCCACTGCGAACGTCAACAAGCTGCGCTTGAAAAGCCACGGCGATACCGTCGACGCCACGGAATGCCTCCAGATTGGAAGCTGGCACCTGCCGCGGCGGCTGGGGAAGTGGCACAGGCGGGCGCTCGGGTAGAATCCCGGGCGAGCACCCAGCGAACCCGGAGCGCCGCCCGTCATGCCAGCCCTTGCCAGCCGCACCGAGGCTTTCCGGCGCGAGCAATTCCGCAGCCTGACGCACCTGATTCCGATCCTCTACGGCGTGATCCTTTCGGTCGTGCTGGCACTGGTCATCAATTACTACCGGACCGCGCCGGCGTGGCTGGCGTTTTATGCGCCGGCGGCGATGTGTTTCATCGTGATCTGGCGCACTTTTTACTGGTTCGGCGCGCGCAAGCTGGTCGACAGGCTGACCGCAGCCCAGCACGAACGCGCGGTGCAATCGGTCACATACCTGGGGCCGATGCTGGCTTTCTGTTTCACCATCATCGGCCTGTTGCTGATGCGCTACGGCGATGCGGCGCAGCAGTCGCTGGCGGTGATCTTGATCTGGATCCTGGCGATCGCCGCGGGATTTTGCCTGCACGTCGTGCTGGCCGGCGCCATCGGTGTCGTGCTGGCTGCGGCCGTTCCGCTGGTCATCGCCTTCGCCTTCAGCGCCGAGCCGGTCTTCGTGCGCCTGGTGCCGGCGATCGCCGCAGTCACCGCGCTGATCCTCTATGTGCTGGTCGAGATCTACCTCGATTTCGCCAAGATCGTCAACGCGACGCATGACGCGCAGACCCATGCGGCCCGCGCCGCGCATGCAGCCACCCACGACCCGCAGACCGACCTGCCGAATCGCATCCAGTTGGGCGCCGACCTGAATCAGGCGATTGCCCGCCTCAAGGAGGAAAGCGGGCAGCCGTTTGCGCTGCATGTCGTCAATCTCGACCGCTTCAAGGAAATCAACGACGCCTACGGGCACCAGGCCGGCGATGAGTTGCTGGTCAAGACCGGCCAGCAATTGCTCAAAGCCTGCCCTCCCGGAACCGCCGTGGCCCGCTTGGGCGGCGATGAATTCGCGGTGCTCCAGCGGTCCGCGACGCGCGAGAACGCGGCCGCGCTTGCGGGCCGGCTGGTGGAAAGCATGCGCCCGCCGGCCTATCTGTCCGTCGGCCGGCAGTTCGTTGGCTGCAGCGTCGGCGTGTTCTTCGTCGACGATGCCTCGCTGAGCGCGGCGGAGTGCCTGCGCCGCGCAGGCCTGGCGCTGGATCGCGCCAAGGACTCCGGCCGCAACCGCTATGTGCTCTTCGAACCGGCGATGGATGCGACGGTGCGGGTGCGCCAGCAGTTGCGCGGCGAATTGCACGAGGCGCTGGCGCGCGAGGAATTGTCGTTGGAATACCAACCGCTGTTTGGCGCCGGCGCAATCGTCGGCGTCGAGGCCTTTGCGCGCTGGAACCAGGCCGCACGCGGGCCGATCGCCCCCAGTGTTTTTATCCCGATTGCCGAGCAGGGCGGCTTGATGGATGCGCTGGGAACCTTCGTGCTGCGCCGCGCGCTGGAGGACAGCAACGACCTGAAAGGGCTCACCGTTGCGATCAACTTGTCGGCCGCGCAATTGCTCGAGGCCGACTTTGCGGCCACGCTGCGGGACCTGGTGGCGGCCAGCAGCGCCAACCCGCGTCGCATCGAACTGGAAATCACCGAGCGCGTTGCCGTCGCGGAGGGCCCGCACATTGCCGGCATGCTGGCGCGCCTGCGCGATGCCGGCTTTCGCATCGTGCTCGACGACAGCGGTTCACTGGTCGCCAACCTGGGCCTGCTGCCGCGCCTGGCGCTGTCCAAGGTCAAGCTCGATCGGCGCATCGCCCTGCCCGCAGGCGGGGACGACGATGCAGTGGTCCGCGCCGTCGTGCGCGCGGCCCGAGCGCAAGGGCTCGAAGTGGCGGCCAAGTACGTCGAGACCGAGGAGCAGGAGCAACGCCTGCTGGCCGCCGGCTGCACGCAGATACAAGGGCACCGCTATGCCCGGCCGATGTCGCTGGCGTCGCTGCTGGCTGCGATGCAGGTGGCCGGGATCGGCAATCCGCCCGCCACTTGAGTCGGGGCGGGCCGTCCGGATCACTTCGGGCTGGACGCGGGCCGCCGGGGAGGCGGCGGTAAGGTCACCGGCGGCGGTGCCGCGGATGGAGAGGGCGCCGTTTCCGGCGCGGGCTCCTGCGGTGTGGACCGGCGTGCGGACTGGTCGCGCCGCAGCCTCGCGTCCTCCTCTTCGCGCTCGCGCTGGCGCAGGAACTCGCGCTGGCGCGCCTGTTCCTGCTGCGAGCGATAGCGCTCGTTCTCCTCCTCGCGCCGCTCGCGGTATTCCGCCTCGCGGCGCGCGTACGCGTCGATGTAGACGCCGGTATCGCCGCGCTTGGGCGCCTCGCCCTCGATGAACTGCTTTTGCTTCAGCTCCTCCTTGCGAAACTCGATGTCCATCTGGCGCAGTTTTTCGTCCGCCTCGCGCCGGGCCTCCAGTTCCGCCTGCGTCAATTCCAGCTCGCGCTTGCGCCGCGCCTCGGCCTCGGCCTTGCGCGCGCGTTCCCGTTCCTCTTCGGCGCGCAGCTCGGCCTCGATGCGCTGTTCACGATCGTAGCGCAGGTAGGCCCAGTAGCTCCCGCCGGCGATGGCCAGAACGGCAACAACAAGGGTGGCGATCAGCGGCTTGGACATGGGCGTGCTTTTGATTGGCGGATGTTGCTCGGAAAGGGTGCGCGGGCTTTCCCGGCTAGCTGACCGGCATTATCGTGCGAATCGCCTTGCTGTCCAGAACGCGGGTAATGTCCTCGCGCGCGGCCTTCTGGTGCACAGGCAGGACCACCACGTCGCC
>DASUDU010000348.1:0-6037 GCA_036275435.1 Usitatibacteraceae bacterium
AAGAACAACGGCAGCGCGCATGCGTCCGGCGCGCCTGGTAGGTGGAATCCTCATTGCCGGCATGCTGGCCACGGCCGGGGTGGCGCAGGCGCGCGAGGCCGGCGCCGCAGGCATGGTCAAGACGTTGACCGGCACGGCGCAGGTTGAGCGCGGCGGCCAGGTGCTGCCGCTGGCCATCGGCGGCGCGGTTTTTCCCGGCGATCGCATCGTTACTCCGCACAACAGCACCTTGGGCATCGTGCTCAACGACGACACCGCCTTCACCATCGGCGGCAATTCGCGATTCTCCATCGATCAGTTCCAGTTCAACCCGACCACGCACCAGGGCAAGCTGGGTGTCGCATTGCTGCGCGGCACCTTGCGCGTCATCACCGGCCTGATCGCACGCGAGTCGCCCGCCGACGTGGCCGTGGTCACGCCCAACTCGGTGATCGGCGTGCGCGGCACGGACTTCATCGTCGAGGTGCCCGGCAATGACTAGGCTCCAATCCTTCGCGTTTGCCTGCATCGCGCTCGGCCTGTCGGCGTGCGCAGCCAAGACTGAACGGGTCATCCTGCTGCCGGAAACCGGCGCGCGGCCGACCTCCATCGAACTGCGCCGCAGCGCCGAACCGGGCAAGCCGGTGGTGCTTGCCGAGCCCTATGCGGAAGCGAAAATCAGCAAAGCCGGCGTCGAGACCGGCAAGACCAGCGCCGATGCCGTGGCCGCACAGTTCGGCGGCCTGCTCACGGCCACGCCGGCCGCGCCGCGCCGCTACCAGCTCTATTTTTCATCGGGCAGTGAAGACCTGTTGCCCGAATCGCTGCGCACCTTCGACGCGGTGCTCAAGGACGCCGCCGCGTCCGCTTCCAACGAGGTCATCGTCATCGGCCATACCGACCGCGTCGGCACCGTGGAAAGCAACGATGCCCTGTCGCTCAAGCGCGCGCAGGTGATCCGCGAGCGTCTCATCGGTGCCGGCGTGCCGGCTGCGCGCGTCGAGGCTTCCGGGCGCGGCGAGCGCGAGCCGATGATCAACACCGCCGACGAGGTTGCCGAACCGCGCAACCGCCGGGTCGAGATCAAGGTGCGGTGATTCCTTGGGGAAATCCGGAATTGGGTAAAATACCAATTCGTTACTTGGGGATGTAGCTCAGCTGGATGCGTGTGGACTGAATACATGCCCTGCGGCATGTATTCAGCCTCACGAATCCGAGTGTCATGCAGGGCGCGAGGTGGATGAGGCAGGACCAGCAACAAGCCCTGCGGCTTGTTGCGCGCCTGTCGAATCCGAGTGTCATGCAGGACACGAGGTGGAACAGCGCCGGACGCGATGCAAACCATAGGCACACAGATCGAGTAGGATTGACAAAACATATTGGGGATGTAGCTCAGCTGGGAGAGCGTCGCGTTCGCAATGCGAAGGTCGAGGGTTCGATCCCCTTCATCTCCACCAACCAAGACAAAGGGCCGCGCAGTTTGCGGCCCTTTGTCTTGGTTGATTTAGAAGGGGAGCGAACCCTCGGCCGTTCGTGCGCAGGGTTCGACTAAGCGATGTCCGGTGGACATCGCTTGGACGTTCATCGCGCGAGGCGATGAACGGTCCAGCGCCGCACGCGGCGCAGGATTTCCAGACCGTGACGCAAACGGTCTGGAAACAACCCCTTCATCTCCACCAACCAAGACAAAGGGCCGCGCAGTTTGCGGCCCTTTGTCTTGGTTGATTCAGAAGGGGAGCGAACCCTCGGCCGATCGTGCGCAGGGTTCGACTAGGCGATGCCCGGTGGCATGCTACCCGCGCTTTGCAAAGCCCGCTCGCGCTTTTCCGCCTCGCGCAATCCACGCTGCGTGGCTCGCAGGTGCGGAACCCAAGCGCGCGATTGCCAGCGCCACCACATCAGCAACCCGCGGCACCATTCATCGGCGATGTAGGCAACCCATACGCCGGCAAGGCCCATTCCCAAGCTCACGCCGAGCAGCCAGCTGCCGCCGGCCAGGATGACAATCATCGAACCAATGCCCGCCACCACCGGAAAACGCGCGTCGCCGGTGGCCCGCAGCGCGTTGATGACGACCAGGTTGAAGGTACGGCCCGGCTCGAGGATCACGGTCAGCCACAGCAGCGTGACACCCGATGCGATCACCGTTTCGTCGGCGCTGAACAGCCGCAGCGTCCACGGGCCCAGCAGCGCCGAGAGCGTCGCTGCAGCGATGCTCAATGCCAGTGCGAACAGCAGCGCGCGCCGCAGCAACTGGTCGGCCTGATGCAGCTTGCGCGCGCCAGCTACATGCCCCACGGCGATCTCCATCGACAGGCCGATGGCCAGCCCGAACATCAGCACGACGAGCGAAACCTGCTGCACATACGCCTGCGTGGCCAGCGCGGCCGCGCCGAGGGTCCCGACCGCGGAGAGGCTGACCATGAAGGCAAGGCGATAGCCGATGTTCTCTGCCGCGCCCGGCAGGCCGATGCGCAACACCGGCGACAGGGTTGCGCTCGACCACGCCAACCAATCCTTCGCTTGCGGCCGAAAGTCGAGCAGCGAACGGGCAAGCAACAGGAATGCCCCCAGCGTCGCCGCGCGTGCCAGCAACTGCGCGATCGCAAAGCCGGTCAGGCCGAGGCCCTCGAGACCGCCCACACCGAACATCAGCGGCACGGCAAGCATCAGCTGCAGCAGATTCCCGCCGATTACCACGCGCAGCACCGGCCGGTTGTGCAGGCGCGCGCGCAGCACGCCGGAAAGCGTTGCGTTCCACGCATCGAGCAGCAGCGAGGGCGCGAGCCACGCGAGAAAAACCGTGCCGATCCGGTGAACATCGGCCGGGGCGTTCATCAGCGCGAACCACTGTGCCGCGCCGGCCGCTGCCGCGGTCGCGGCAAACGCCCCGATCCAGGTGGCCGCGCCGAGGGCGGCGCGCGTGGTCGCATCGGCCACCGGCGCGCGGCCAGCGCCGATGCTTTGCGTGATCACCACGCCGACCCCGGCGCCGACGATGCGAAACAGGATGAACAGCATTGCCGCGATGTGGTTGGCCATCGCGAAGGCTGCCGCCGATGCATCCGCCAGTCGCGCCGCGAGCGCCACGCCGATGATGCCCACCGCGATGCCGACAGCCAGTTCGACGAACATCGGTGCGGCAATCGGCACCAGTGTTTTCGACACCGGTAGCAGCGAATCGCGTCGTCGCGCGGCGCGCAATGCGGACGCGGATTTCAACGGCCGAGAACGACCACGCTTTGCGCCGGCAGCGGCAGCGTGAGGTTGCCACCAACGTCAACGGTGATGGTGTCGGGTGCTGCATGTTGTGCAAATACAATGCGGGCGACGAAGCCCGGCGTCAGCCCGGCCATCTCCAGCGTCGATGGGGCCTGGCCATAGTTGATGGCGACAATGGATTCCTCGCTGCCCAGCCAGCGGCGAAAGCGCAGCACGCTGCCGCGCACCTCGACCTGGTCATAGCCGCCGCGCGCGATCGACGGGCGCGCCTGACGCAGGGTGAGCAGCGACCGGTAGAAGGCGCGGATCGAATTGCCGTCGGCCAGCTGGCTTTCGACATTTTGCGTCGCGACGTTGGCCGAGAGCGCGCGAAACGGCGTGCCGGTGGTGAAGCCGCCGCGCAGCGGATCGGCTGTCCAGCTCATCGGCGTGCGCAACGCGGTATCGCCGCCGAGCCCGGCGCCGCCGGCCATGCCGATTTCCTCGCCGTAGTAGATGAACGGGGTGCCCGGCTGCAGCAGGTAGGTGGCGGCGGCCAGCTTGTATTGCGCGAGGTTGCCGTTGAACTGGTCCCACGCGCGCGCGCCGGCGAAGGCGTCGTGGTTGGACAACATCGTCGCCAGCGTTGCCGGCGCGTCGAGGAAGTAATTTCCGGCGGCGCGAATCGCCGCCGAATCGCCCTTGGCAGCGCGCACGACGTCAAGCTGCTGCCCGAACGCGAAGGCCGCGCCGCAGGCGCCGGGCGCGGCAAAGCCCTTCGGGTCTCCCGGTGCTTCGCACACCAGGTAGCGGTGCTGGTAGCCGCCGACGAGGCTGCGCACGGCGTTCATGATCGGGTAGTTTTGCGGCTGGTTGTTCCAGTTCGCCGGGCCGTTCTCGACCAGGTGGCCGACCGCATCGAAGCGGAAGCCGTCAACGCCGCGGTTGAGCCAGAAGCGCAGGTTGTCGTGGTGCCAGGCCACGACCCCCGGGTTGAGCAGGTTGAAATCCGGCATGTCTGCCGAGAACGGCGCGAAATAGAAGCCGGATGCGGCGCTGCGCCACGGGTCGCTGCCAAAGATGCTCCAGCCGGCGGGCTTGCCGGTCTGCCACACGTACCAATCGCGATAGGGGTTGCCGGCCGTCGCGCGCGAATTGACAAAGGCCGGGTGGTTCGACGCACTGTGGTTGACCACGTAGTCGACGATCACGCCGATGCCACGCAGATGCGCCTGGCGCAGCAACTCGTCGAAATCGGCCAGCGTGCCGTACTGCGCTTCGATGGCCCGGTAGTTGGACACTGCATAGCCGTGGTTGTTGTCGAGGCTTTGCGTGACCGGCATCAGCCAGATCCCGGTGATGCCCAGGTCCTTGAGGTAATCGAGGCGTTGCGTGAGCCCTTTCAGGTCGCCGATGCCGTCGCCGTCGCTGTCCTGGTATCCGCGAACGTAGATTTCCATGAACGCGCCGTGCATCCAGTGCTCCGGCAGTGCGCTGGTGGTGTTGCCCAGCGCAACGGGGGTGGTGTCGACCGCGGGCAGCGGCTCGGGGGCCGCGGGCAGCGACGCGCCACCGCCCGATCCGCCGCCGCCGGCGCAGGCGGCGGCCAGCGCGACGGCCGATGCGCCGGCGAGGTTTCGCAACCAAACGCGTGTGCCGCGGCTCATTTCAGGACCAGCACCGGAGTGTCGTCCATGATCAGCGGGTCACGCGCGCCGTCACCTCCGCCGATGGCAAAGCCGGACGGTTCCGGCTGCAGCGCGCGGTAGCCGCCGTCGTAATCCCAGGTGGTGACGTAGATGCGCGCGCCCTTCAAGTCGGGCAAGTTGCCCAGCGCGTCCGCAGGCAGGGTGAACGTCACGCTGTTGCGGCGCGCGTCGGCGGCGATGGTGGCGCCGGGCGTGATCGGCGTGCCCTCGCTGCGCGCGTCGGCGCCGGCACTGGCAAACAGCGCGTTGGTCCAGCCGTTGGCGCGCAGCCGGACGTGCCAGCGCAGGTCGCCGGGCAACTCGCGATTTTGCAGCGGCATGACGCGCGCGCCCCCGGGCTTGCCGGGCAACTCGATGAAAACCGTGAAAGCGACGTGGTCGAAGCCGTTGGACGGCCGCCAGGTCTGGGTGACGTGGTGCGCCGTCAATTCGATCTTCAGCGATCCGGCGGCGCGCCATGCGCGCACCTTGCGCAGATCCATCTGCCGGTTCGTGCCCCAGGTCGGGTCCTTCGGATAGTGGTAGCGACCGTCCGGCCCGGCGTCGTCACCGGCCGGATCGGCGTAAACGGCTGCGGGCTGCCAAGCCGGCGTGGCGCGGAAGTGGCGTGACGCCGAAACCACCGGGGGCGCAGGCGATTGGTCATGCCAGGCCACGACCTCGTGGCGGTAGCGCGCATCGACCAGGCTTGCGATGTCGATTTCGGCCTGCCAGCGACCGGCGGCATCGGGCGTGACTTCCACGGCGCGGGCCTGCTGGCCGTCGAGAACCAGTTTGAACGCGCCAATCCCGCGTGCCTGTCCGGCCACGCCCAGCCTGCCGCGCGCGGCATGCTGGCGCAGGGTTTCGATGGCCAGGGCGCGGTCTTCGGCGGCGATGGCGCCGGCGCTACCGATCTTCCAGACATGGCCGGCACGCGGCGCCAGGCGCAGGGCCAGGCGGCCGCCCGCGCCGATGTGCACCGGCCCGCCCGCCTGGTGGAGCGTAAACACCTCCTCGAGCCGGGTCCCCGCCGGCAGGCCGGTTTCGATGTTGGCCGCGAGCGTCTCCGTGTCGGCGGTGTTCAGCGCGATGACAAGCCTCTCGTGGCCCAGCTTCATGTCGTACACCAGGGCTCCGGCGCCGGCATCGTTGCTCTTGAGGATGCG
>DASUDU010000349.1:0-3488 GCA_036275435.1 Usitatibacteraceae bacterium
TTCAACAGCATGGACCGCATGGCGCACTGGAGCGTGGCGATTTCGTTCATCGTACTGGCGCTGACGGGCATGGTGACATTGTTCGGGAAATATGTGCTGTTGCCGGTCCTCGGGGCATCGCTGTTCGCCAACATCGCGCAAATCACCACGGTGATCCACAATTTCGTCGGCCCGCTGTTCATCTTTTCGCTGATTGTCATGTTCTTTGTCTATGTCAAGGACAACTTCATGGGCGGCAGCGATTTCGCCTGGATCACGCACGCGACGGGGCTGTTTTCGCACCATCAGGTTCCATCGGGGCGTTTCAACGGCATGGAAAAGGTCTGGTTCTGGATGGCGACGCTGGTGCTGGGCGTGATCATCAGCGTGTCCGGCCTCATTTTGCTGTTCCCGAACTGGAACACCTCGCGTGAAATCATGGCCGGCGCCAACATCTTCCATTCGGTCACTGCGGTCGTGTTCCTCGCCGGGGCGCTGGCGCACATCTACATGGGCATTGCCACCGAGGGCGCGATGGAGGGCATGAAGGAAGGCTACGTCGACGAATCCTGGGCCAAGGAGCACCACGAGCTTTGGTACAACGAAGTCCAGTCCGGCAAGCCGGGCGGCGGCAACCTGGCGGCCCAGCCGGCTGCCGGCGACGACTGAAAGGGAACGCAAGATGATCACCACACGCATCGTCACCGGCATTGCCATCGCCCTGTTGAGCAGCGCCGTTGCGGCCAAACTGCCGCCTCCGCCGCCCGTCGATCCGGCAGTTGCTGCCGCCAAGGCTGAAAAGGACAAGGCCGCAGCGGAAAAAACCAAAGCCGACCAGGCGCGCTACGAAGACATCGCAGTGAAGAATTTCCAGGCCAACATGAAGAAGGCCGGGAAGCCGATCCCCAAACCGACGCCGATCGTTGTCGCGGCGGCCCCGGCGGCACCGGCAAAGGGCGCCCCCGCAGCGCCGGCCAAGGCGCCTCCGGCGAAAAAGTGACCTGAGGCGAATGCAGGCCCGGCAACAGCCGGGCCTTTTTGTTTTCCGCGTCGCGCCATTTGCAGTTTGCGCACCGGCGGCGCAGACCATCGCCTTGTTTCGCAGCGGCATTCCAACAACTTGAGGAGACACTGATGACGCGAATTTCCCTGGCAATCCTGGTTGCGCTCGCAGCCGGCTGCGCGCAAACGCCGCCACCCGCTCCGATCCTCAAGGACGGGGAGTTGACGGTTCCCGCGGATTACAAGGCGTGGAAGGCCACGCTGCTCAACATCCAGCGCGCGGACGCAAAGCAAATCCGCGACATCTACGTCAACGAGGTCGGCGCGCGCGGCAAGCCGGGCGAAAAATTCCCGAACGGCACGATTTCGGTCATGGAAATCTACGCGGCCAAGGCCGCGGCCGACGGCAGCCTCGAGAAGGGCGCCGACGGCAACCTGGTCAAGGGCAACCTGGCCAAGGTTTTCGTCATGGGCAAGGAATCAGGCTGGGGCGAGGATCCGGCCAACGTGCCGAAAAACGGCAATTGGATTTACAGCGCCTACATGCCCGATGCAAAGACCAAGTCGCCAGATCCGATCGCGGCGTGCCGCACCTGCCACGCCACCAATGCCGCGATCGGTGAGTCCAAGGATTTCTTCGCGCGAGCCGACGAATTCTTCGCCAAACGCAAATGAAGCACGGTGCCGCCCGGTTGGCTGCGCGATGGGTCGCAATGGTCCTGGCGGGTGCATCGTGCCCCGTCTTCGCGCAGGAAAAACCGGTCAGTGAATTGATCGACCTGGTTGGCTGCACGCTGTGCCACCAGGTCGACAATCGCATCCTCGGCCCGTCGTTCAAGGAAGTTGCGGCAAAGTACAAAACGGAAAAGGATGCGGCCGTCCGGACCGCGGAACGCATCGTCAAGGGCAGCAAAGGGGTGTGGGGCGATGTGGCGATGCCGGCGAACAACGTTTCGCCCGAGGACGCCAAGCGCATCGCCGCCTGGATCCTCGCGCTCTGAGCGAGCAAGGCAATACCGGAATAGCCCCGCAATTTTTGGGGCTATTGCAGCACGTCGCGTAATCCAATTCATGCGCGCTGGGCGATAATAGCGACCTTACTCACGTCCGCAACTCCGGAGGAATTCATGGGAGCCATATTTCAGTCCTTGCAGCGCACGATCATTGCCGGATTCGTGCTGCTGGTCATCATCGTCGCACTGGCGGCGGCCGTGTCGCCGGCTGGGGCCGCGGTCGGATCGCATGCCTGGGGATACCTCGTCGTGCGCTGGCTGCACGTGGTCTTTGGGGTCATGTGGATCGGTCTGCTCTGGTACTTCAATTTCGTGCAGATTCCGTCCATGCCGAAAATCCCGGACGAGCAAAAGCCGGCGATCAGCAAGGTGATTGCGCCGACCGCGCTGATGTGGTTCCGCCACGCTGCACTGTGGACCGTCATCACCGGCATCACGCTGGCAGCGATGAACGGCTACCTGGTCAAGGCGCTGCTGTTCCAGGAACGCGGCTTCCTGCCGATCGGCATCGGCATGTGGCTGGCACTGGTGATGGCCTACAACGTCTGGTTCATCATCTGGCCGAATCAGCAGCGCGCGCTGGGCATGGTGCAGGTCGATGCCGACACCAAGGCCAAGTCGGCCCGCATGGCGATGCTGACCTCGCGCTTCAACACCATGTTTTCCATTCCGATGCTCTACTGCATGGTGGCGCAGTCGCACGGCGGGTTCTAGTCGCGAACCGTCGTTGGCCGGAGCCTTGATGCCGCGCGGCTGGCGCGCCCGTTCCTGGCCGGCCGCCTTCGGCGCGGCCGTTCTGATGGCCGGCTGCGCCAGCATTACGCCGCCCTCGCAGCGCTATACAGTGGTGACGCCGTTCTCGGCAATGCCCGCCGGAGAACGGCTGCCGCCAGGCTGGCAGAGCTGGACCCTGTCGCGCTTCAAGAAAAGCACCCTGTACCGCCTGGTCAAGGATGCCGACGGGCAGACCATCGTGCAGGCCGAGGCCGATGGCGCCGCGTCCGGGCTGATCAAGGAACTGGACATCGACCCCTCGCGCGCACCCTGGCTGTCGTGGCGCTGGCAGGTGCCGGAGTTGATTGCCAGCGCCGACAACACGCGCCGCGATGCCGAGGATTCACCGGTGCGCGTCATCGTCGCGTTCGACGGCGACCCCGAAAAACTGGATTTCGAGGACCGCGCCGTGGCAAGCCGCGTCAAGGCGCTGACCGGACGTGACATGCCCTACGCGACGCTGATGTATATTTGGGAGAACCAGCGCCCTGTCGGCGAAGTGATCCACAGCCCGCACACCTCGCGCGTGCGCATGATCGTCGTTGAATCAGGTCCGCAGCGCAGTGGCCAGTGGCTGCACTTCGAGCGCAATGTCGCCGAGGACTTCCGCAATGCCTTTGGCGAGCCGGCCGGGCATATCCGTTCGGTCGGCATCATGACCGACACCGACAACACCGGCGAGCGCACGCGGGCCTTTTACGGCGACATTAAGTTTTCCGC
>DASUDU010000350.1:0-2565 GCA_036275435.1 Usitatibacteraceae bacterium
TTCCTTTGACTTGGAAATGGACAGCCGCTGCCGCGGCGTGATGCGAAACGGTGGACGTGCCGGTGGTACCGGGAGCATCGCCGCAATGCGTCGCCGGTCTGGCGTTCGCGGCTGCGGCACGCGAAGCCGCGTTCCGTGAAGTGAAATTTGCCGCCGCGCCGTTGAGACCGCCTGGCAAACTGCACTTCCAGAACTGCCGCTTCACGGGGTACTCCCTTGATTGCGCTGCATGAAATCCCGGCGCATGCATGGGTACTTGTTCTTCGCCGGGCTACCGCATCGGGTCGCGACGCGGTTTTCCATGCATCAATTTATGCAGTTGGCGGCAATTGCTATTGATTGGAATCAAATGCGTTGCGCAAGATACGCTTCCTGTTGCGCTTTTGGTCTCGCATTGCACACTGACGCAGATCAATCATCGGGGAAAGCCTGATCCAACGCAGAATCAACGCTGCGTGCGATCCGGTGCGCCGCGCAGGATTGCAGGCGACGAAGAACCGGCGGCGATGCCTCAGGAACGCTTGAACAATGCCAGCGCTCCGCCGGCTGCAACGAACAGGCTGCCCAGGCCGCGGTTGGTCCAGCGGATGTGCGACGGGTCGCGCAGCAACCGCAACAAGCGCGAGGCCAAGCCCGTGTATCCCATCATCACGATCACATCGACCACGACCATGGTCAGCCCCATGATCGCGTACTGCGGCGCGGCCGGCCGGGCCGGATCGATGAACTGCGGCAGCACCGCAACGAGGAACAGGATGCCCTTCGGATTGGTCAGGTTGACGAACAAGCCCTGCTTCAACAAACCCCAGCGCGTGGTATCGGCAAAGGTGGTCTTCGCGGAGATTTCCTCGACCGGCACCGGGCGCTCGAAGAACTTCTGCACCCCCAGCCAGACGAGGTAACCGGCGCCCAGGTACTTGACGATCTCGAACGCGGTCGACGAGGCCAGCAGCAGCGCACCGACCCCCAGCCACACCAGCACGACATTGACGAGGATCGCCAGTTGCAGGCCGGCGAGGTTCCACATGCCGGCGCGAAACCCGTACTTCAGCCCCGCCGACATCGACGACAACGCGCCCGGGCCGGGCGAGATGCAGATGATGAGCGTGGCGATGAAATAGGCGATCCAGGTGGTGAGCGTCATGAAAGTGCTTATGGCAAGGCTTAAAAAGTCAAGGACTGGCGGGCGTTTCCGGGCAGTTTCGCGCGGAAACCCCCGCCAGTTGCGGAGTTTTGTGCTTCAGCTAGGGCGCGACGGCAATCACCACCTTGCCCACCGCATGGCCGGCCTCGGCATGCGCAAAGGCTTCTCGAGCGTCGTCGAGGGCAAACACCCGGTCGATGACGGGAACGATCTTGCGATCTTCGAGCAGCCGGGCCAGCGCCGCCAGTTGCGCGCCCGAAGGCGACATGAAATGGTAATCGAAGCGGACCTTGCGACGCGCCGCAAGCGCGGTGGCCTTGCGGTTCATGAACGCGGCGAGCCACTGCTTCCAAGGCGCCAGGTCCCATTCGCGCATCACCCGCGCGGTGGGAATGCCGCCGATGGTGACCACGCATCCGCCGGGGCGGGTGATGGCGATCGAGCGCAGCAGCGTCTCGCCACCCTGGGTATCGAACACCGCATCGACATCCTTGAGCGCATCGTCGAAACGTTCGCTGCGATAGTCGATGACGCGCTCGGCGCCCAGGCGTTGCAGCATCGGCGCGTTGCGCGCGCTTGCTGTCGTGAACACCCGCGCGCCGAGCGTGCGGGCCAGCTGGATGGCGATGGTGCCCACGCCGCCGGAGCCGGCGTGGATGAGGACCGTCTGACCCGGGTTCAGGCCCATGTGGTCGCGCAGCACCTGCCACGCAGTGAGGCCGACCAGCGGAATCGACGCGGCCTCGACATGCGACAGGTTGGGCGGCTTCAGGGCGGCATCGGTTTCGCGCACAGCGGCGATTTCGGCCAAGGCGCCGATGCTGGCCTTGTCCAGTCGCGCGAAAATGTCGTCGCCGGGCTTGAAGCGCGCCACCTTGGCGCCGACCGCCGTCACCGTACCGCTCAGGTCCTGCCCGAGGATCAGCGGCATCGGGTAACGCATCATGATCTTGAGCAGGCCGTTGCGGATCTTCCAGTCGATCGGGTTGATGCTCGCGGCCTTCACCGCCACCTTTAGGTCGTAGGGTCCGATGCGCGGCTCGGGCTGCTCGCCGACCTCCAGTAACTCGGGCCCGCCATGGCCGCGGATGAACGCGGCTTTCACGGCTTGTTCCTGCCCCGAGCCGCCGCCACCGGCACGTGGGCCGCGACCGCCTTGGCCGCCATCGCGTCGACCAGGCCCGGTGCAACCAGCTTGAGCCACTGCGCAAAACGCGCCTTGGCCGTCATCACCAGTTCGCGCCGGCGCGCGGCGATGGCCGGGATGATCAGGGACACGCATTCGTCGACGCTCATCACCTTGGCCGGATCGACCGGATCGACGTGGGCCGCCTGGCCATCGGCCGCGGAGGCGTTGACGCGGATG
Organism: Usitatibacteraceae bacterium; assembly: GCA_036275435.1. Taxonomy (GTDB): domain Bacteria; phylum Pseudomonadota; class Gammaproteobacteria; order Burkholderiales; family Usitatibacteraceae; genus UKL13-2. The sequence continues at coordinate 2,511 of DASUDU010000350.1, forward strand.
CCGGTGGCGACGAAGCCCGGATAGATCATCGTCACCGTAACGCCCGTGCCGGCCA
>DASUDU010000351.1:0-2770 GCA_036275435.1 Usitatibacteraceae bacterium
TCAGCGAACCGGTCCCGGCGTTGACTGCTGTGCTGTTGGCCGGCCCGATGATCTGCGCAAGCGGCGTGCCGGTGGCCGTGAACAAGTTCCCGGAGCAGACATTGCCGGCAAAGGCGCAATCGAGCGTGTACCAGATCGGCGCATTGCCCGAATCGTAGGTGAACCAGACGGCAAAGGTGCGCGTCCCTTGCTGCTGGATAGAAACGCCCCAGCCCGATTCCGAGGGCTTGTACCAGAAACCGACCAGGTTGGCCTGCTGGGCAAATGCCGGAGCGCTCGACAGCCACGCGCATGCCACCGCCGCGCAGGCAAGCGCGCGGCGCAGGCCGGCGGCGGCACAAAGGGACCATCCGGGTTTCGTCTTCATCGTGCGTCCTTAGGGCGGCAATGTACCAAGCATACGTCCGCCAGTGGACGGCTGTCGAGGCGGTCTGTAACGAGCTGCAACGGTTTGCCGGCCCGGAAAATGACCAACAGAAGGAATGGGAAAGTCCGCGACCGGCGCGGACTTCCGGCCGAAATCGGCTGGAAATGCCCGACTGGCGCCTGCCTTCGCGGTGCCGTTAGGCGCGGCGTTTGGCCATGCCGCCGAGCAGGGCGCCGATCTTGCGTCCGGCAGGACTCTGTTGCTCAGGCACCGGCGGCGGATCGATCTTTTCGACGATCTGCGGCTCGTACGGCTTGGTGAAGTCGAAGTGCGGGTAAGCGGCCGCCAGCGGAGCCGGAGTCGCGTCCACCGTGGAGCGGGCATGAAAACGTTTAGAGTCCTTGGCCTCGCGGATCTGCCGCTGCGCATGGCGCACGGCCGGATCCGGCGTTTCGCCGGTTTCACGCGGCGCGACGCGTTTCGGGTGCAGCAAATCCGGCGCCTGAAGGCGCGGTATTTCGCGCTTGAGCAGCTTCTCGATCGCCACCAGGTACTCGGTTTCCTCGGGCGCGACCAGCGAAATGGCTTCACCGGGCATCCCGGCGCGTCCAGTGCGGCCGATGCGATGCACGTAATCCTCGGCCGTGTTGGGTAACTCGTAGTTGATGACAAAGGGCAACTGGTCGATGTCGATGCCGCGCGCAGCGACCTCGGTCGCCACCAGCAGGCGGATCTTGCCGGACTTGAACTCCTCGAGCGCGAGAGTGCGTTCAGACTGGCTGCGGTCGCCATGCAGGGCGGCGACCGAAAAGCCGTCCTTGGCCAGGTGCCGGGCCAGCTTGTCGGCGTCGCGTTTCATGCGCACGAAAATCAGCACCTGCTTCATGTCGCGCGAGCGCAGCAGGTGCGCCAGGAGCGGGTGCTTGCGCGGCGAGGGAACCTCATACGCCGAATGCGTGACCAGTTCGGAGGGCGCATTGCGCCTTGCCACTTCGATCATCTCCGGGTCGCGCATGAACGTCCGGGCAAGCGCCTTGATTTCCTCGGAGAAGGTCGCGGAAAACAACAGGTTCTGCCGGAACGGCGGCAACGCGGAGAGGATGGCGCGAATGTCCGGCAGGAAGCCCATGTCGAGCATGCGGTCGGCCTCGTCGAGCACCAGGATTTGTACCTGCGACAGGTTGATGGTGCGCTGCTTCATGTGGTCCAAGAGCCGCCCCGGCGTCGCGACGACGATTTCGGTGCCGGCCATCAGCGCCTTTTCCTGCGGCTTCATGTCAACGCCGCCATAAACGACGGTGATGCGCAGCGGCAGGTATTTGCCGTAGGTCCGCACCGATTCCTCGACCTGTGCAGCCAGTTCACGGGTTGGCGTCAGGACCAGCGCTCGCACCGGGTGACGTGCCGGCGACGGGCTGGAGGTTGCGTTCGGCGCAAGGATCTGCAGCAGCGGCAGGGTGAATCCGGCGGTCTTTCCGGTCCCGGTCTGCGCACAACCCATGATGTCGCGCCGTTCGAGGATCAGCGGAATGGCCTTGGCCTGGATCGGGGTGGGTTCTTTGTAGCCTTGGTCTTCGACAGCGCGAAGCAGCGGGGGAATCAGGGACAGGTCGGAAAAGTGCATTGAGCGGTTTCAGTGGGGACCGGGCCGCGGAATGGCCGGGAAACCGTCATTGTAATGCCCTTGACCGCATACTGCGGCGCGCGGGCGACGCACTGCGCCGCCGGTTCGCATTCGCAACGGCGTCCCGGCGGCGGATGCCGCCGGGACGGTTGCCGGCACGACTATTCCGAAACCACCAAGATCCGGACAGCGCGCCGTCAGGCGGATGGCTGGAGTCTGGATTACCAGCAGACGATGGGCTCGCCGCCACCGACCAATTGCAATTCAGCTTCATTCAGCGGGGTCAGTTCGACGCGGGTTTCGTCAGATGTCATCGGGAGTTGCTGGGATGGGTTGGTTTGCTTGTCCATGTGCGCCTCGCAAGAAGTGGGTCCGGTGGGTTGCGTGCCGCCAGCAAGTTCAATCGCCGGGCGTCACATGGCGACATTAACATAAATTATTTCAACGTTGCAAGTAGTTAACTTATTTGCCAAGCGCAAGCCTCGACAACGAAGGTGCGGCAGGAAAGGAACTGTGAAATCAAGTGCGCCAATGCAAGTTCGCCATCGCGCTTGCGCATTGCAAGCGGGCAAACTCCGCGCCGACGGCGCGGATGGCAGGCGCGCAACCGGCGCGGCGGGTTGCGCCCCGCCGCGCTCAGCGAAATCGACTAGACGCGCGCCAACTCGGCGGCTTGCACAGGCGCATTCGCGGCGGCTGCGGCACGCAGCGGGCTCAGCGAGCCGGCAAGGACGTCGTCGCCAAAATCCTGCAGTTGCTGCCGGATGAGGATAGCTTCG
>DASUDU010000352.1:0-3843 GCA_036275435.1 Usitatibacteraceae bacterium
CACCGAGGTCTACGACAAGCGCCGCGCGCTGATGCAGGACGACCACCTCGTGGTGGTGCGCGGCAAGGTCAGCCACGACGAGTTTTCCGGCGGCAACCGCGTCACCGCCGAGGACATCTACGACCTTGACACCGCGCGGCGGCTGTTTGCCAAGCGCGTCGAGCTGACCGTGAACGGCAGCGGCGACAGCGCGCGGCTCAAGCAGGCGCTCACCCCGCACCTGGCGCGCGACCTGCCCGGCGGCGTCCCGGTGCTGATCCACTACGCCAACGACAAGGCGCGCGTCGACGTGCAGTTGCCCGAGGCGTGGCGCGTGCGTGTCACCGAATTGCTGGTCGAGGACCTGCAGGCCTGGCTTAGCGCGGACAACGTCAAGGTGATCTACGACGCGCCGCCCACCACGGCGGTCGCGCCACCGCGTTACGGCAACCGCAATGGCAATCGCGCGGCGCTGGCCGACGAGGCGTATTGAGGCCGGCCCGGGCACATGGACCAGACCGGAAAACTCAAGGACTGGCGCGGCATTTGGGGCCATTGCGGCCGGAAAGGCACGCCGGTTCTAGGGTTTTGCAAATGGGTCGAATGAAAACAGCGCCTTGCGCTACGGGTGCTTGCCGGCCCGCCCCGCCCGCTTGTTCGCATAACTTCTCGCCGCCATGCGCAGCCCGACGACATCGGCGCTGCGCATCGCCGCACATTCGATCTCGTCCAGCCCGGCTTCGCGCATTGCGTCCTCCGGCGCACGCAGGAACAGGTTGAGCGCCTCGCGATCGGCATAGAGGCGCGCAAGGAACGCTTCGAGGCGCGTGCCGTTCATGCCGCGGCCTTCATAGTCTTGCAGACGCGAAGCCGCTCGCGTCCCTTGGCCAAAGCCGCTCGTGCCCGATCAAGCTGCGCCAGCAGCACCTCGAAATCCGGATACTCGCCGTCGCGCTCGATGATCACCTGCAACGGTTGCGCCGCGTGCGCGGCCAGCACTTCGAGCAGGTCGAAAACGTCGTCGGGCACGTCATGGATGTGGTCGTCGAGCAAGCGTTTGCCGGCAACGCGTCCGGACATCGCCGGCTCGTCGATCCACACGCCGCCGGACAGGTGCACGCCGCGCACGCGTTCGAGCGGCATCGCCAGCAGCAGTTCTTTGGGCTCGCGGCCGAAGTTCCGGGCGTTGGCGTACAGGTTGTGCAAATCCAGCAGCAGCGGCGCATCGGCGCCTTCGAGGATCTGGCGGATCCAGTCTTCCTCGGACAACTGACTGCCCGGCGGGTCGACCAGCGTGGCGATGTTCTCCAGCCGCGGCGCGCTGCCGACGATGCGCGTGGCGCGCTCGATGTTGGTCACCGCGGCTGCAACGTTGGTTGGGGTGCGCGGCGGCGCGGCAAGATGGCCGATTTCGAATCCGCCGGCGCGAACGAACGCCAAATGTTCGGACCACGAATCGGGCTGCAACTGGTCGATCAGGCGGCGCATGTTGAGCAGCCGAAAGTCCGCGACCGGCTCGCTGCCGGCCAGGCCCATTGCCACGCCGTGCAATGTCGTCGGCACCTGCGCGGCCAGCAGCTTGAGCGGTCTGAGTTGTTTCGGCGAGGACTTGAAGTGATCGTCGGCGATCAGCTCGACCAGGTCGATGCGGTCGAGGTGGGTGAAGATGCCTGCGGCCAATTCCCCGCGCCAGCCCAGGCCGACTTGGTCGGCGCCCCTGGCCATGCGCGCCTCACTCACCGCCGCAGCCGCCGCCCCCGCAACCCCCGCCGCAGCTCGAACCGCAACTGCTGGAACTGCCGCAGGAAGAACCGCCGTCGCTTTTCGGCTTCGGGTAGAGGCTGTCGATGAACGGGAACGCCGTGGCCGGCACCGCGGCCAGGCCGAAGACGCCCAGCAGCATCGCCAGTTCATTGGTGGCGCCGCCGCTCTTGAGGCTGCCGGCGCGGTCCTTGAGGCGCTTGAACAACTGCTTCAGGTCCTTGACGGTTTCATCGCCGGCACTGGTGCGCCGAAAGCGCCACAACGCGAACGCAAAGACCGAAAACACCACAGCCAGCGCGATGAGAAAGCCGACATTGTGGCGGCCCTGCGAGAGCGCCAGCTGCACCTTGTACCCGGCGGTGCCGACGATCGCCAGCAGGGCCAGCGCGGTGGCGCCGAGCCTTTGCATGTAGGTTTCGCTGGAGGCCAGCAGGCCGTGCTTTTCCAGCGTCTGCTGGTAGGCGCGACAGGCGTTGCGCGCACCCGCGTCGGCCAGCACGGCATTGGCGTCCTGCGCGGTGCGAAACGCCTGCAGGACCGCCTTCTCGATGTCGCGCTGCACCCCTTCGGCCGCCATGCTGTTCTTGCGCCGGACCTTGTCGCCGTCGATCACCAGCAGGCCGCGGTCCGTGAGCGAGATGGTCGCCACGCGCAAGGCCTCGTCCTGGCCGCCGCGCAGGAAGGCGATCAGGTACGGATCGTTGAACTGCAGCCGCGTTGCGTCGTCGCGGGATTCCTTGTGGACAAACCACAATTTCAGGGCAACGACCACCGCCGCGGCGAACATGAGGTAGAACGCCAGGAAGGCGAACCCGTGCAAGGCAAACGGATTCATGCAAGCTTCTCCACCCGTTCGCGCAGGCGGCCGATCAGCCGCATCACGGCGATGGCCACCGGCGCCGCAGTACCCGGCTCGAGCGCCTGGGTCTCGCGCGCGGTCGACAGCGCGACGAGGACCTGCTGCAAGGCCGGATCGGCGAAATCGCCGACCACGCGCTCGAGCGCCGCCTTCGGACTTTCGGCAGGTGTGCCCTCAAGTTGCAGCAGCGACGCCGCGGCGGCGCGCAACGGGCCGGCGCTCTCGGCCAAATAGCGGACCAGCTGCTCCTCGCGCAGCGAAAGCACGATATAGCGCTCGCGGGCGCGGATCTGCATGTTGAGCAGCACCTGCTTCAGGCGCAGGACCAGCGCCTCGCGCGGCAGGACGATGTCGGCGAACGGGTTCTTGCCGAACAGCACGCGGTGGCGATGCGCGATGTCGGCGAACTTGACCGAGAACGACTCCATCGCCGCGCCGATTTCGCTTTCCAGGACGAACATCGGATTGAGATCGATGGCGGCGCGGGCGAAGCGCAGCGCATCGCGCAGCCGGTCGGCCGCGTCCTTGTCGAACTTCGCGACCACGACGATGACGTTGACGTCCGAGGTGGCGCGCATGCGCCCTTCGGCCGCGGATCCGAACAGCACGATCGACAGGAGGTCTTCGCCGAAGGCTGCGCGCGTGGCATCGCAAAACTGCTGGAGCAGGCGCTCGACATCCGGGGGCAGGGTGGCAGGGGCGGGCGTGTTCACGGGGCCTCCAGAAGGTGGCGAAAACGCGATCATACGCCGCGTTTTGGGGCGCGGCATCGGCCGCCTGCAGGCGCCGATGAACAACACCGCGGCCCGCGAAATGAGGCAAACTCGCGCCATGACCGTGACCCATCGCATTGTCCTTGCGGCCCTCGTCGCGTGGCTGGCCGGCTGCGCGGCCGCGCCTTCGTCAGCGCCCGCCGCGCGGCTCGACCTTGCGCTGGAAAAGCCTTCGCGTGACGGCAAGTTCCGCGTCGCCCTGGTGCCGCCGCGCGATGGCCCCGCCGTCAACCGCATCGACAGCTGGAGCATCCGCCTGATGACCCCGGCCGGCGAGCCGATCCGCAATGGGCTGGTGTACCTCAACGGCGGCATGCCCGAGCACGGCCACGGCCTGCCGACGCGGCCGCGCACCTACGGCGAAGTCGCGCCCGGCCTCTACCAGGTCGATGGCGTGAAGCTGTCGATGACCGGCTGGTGGGAAATGCTCGTCGCCATCCAGGCCAACGGCACCGAGGACTTCGCGAC
>DASUDU010000353.1:0-3345 GCA_036275435.1 Usitatibacteraceae bacterium
GACGCTGGCCGATCTGAAAGGCAAGCGTGTCGCGCACAGTTCGCCCTCGTCGAACTCCGGCAACCTCGCGCCGCGCGCGCTGTTCCCGCAACAGGGCCTCGTGCCGGAGCGCGACTACAAGGTGATCTACTCGGGCAAGCACGATCATTCGATCATCGGCGTGCAGCGCGGCGACTACGATGCCGCGGTCATCGCCGACGACGTGCTCACGCGCATGGCGCAGCGCGGCGTGGTGCGCGAGGTCGATTTCCGTGTGATCTACACCAGCGCGCCGTTCCCCTCCGGCAGCATGGTGATGGCGCACGACCTTCATCCGGCGCTGGCGAAAAAGATCCGCGACTGCACCCTTTCCTATCGTTTCGGCGCGGAACTGCAAGGTGCGTTCCATGGCGCCGACCGATATGTGACAATGAACTACAAGCGCGATTTCGCCACCGTGCGCGCGGTGGCCAAGGCGGCGCTTGCCGAACCCTCTCCGCGAAAATGACCATGACCGACCGTTCCATCGAAATCCGCCGGCTGACCAAGGAATACACGCGGGGCGTGCCGGTGTTGAAGGGCATCGACCTGACCATCAAAGGCGAAGGCATCACCGCGATCATCGGTCCTTCGGGCACCGGGAAGTCGACGCTGATCCGCTGCATCAACCGGCTGATCGACCCGACCTCGGGCGAAATCCTGTTCCAGGGCAAGAACCTCGCCGCGCTGCAGGGCGCCGAATTGCGCGCCGCGCGCAGGAAGATCGGCATGGTGTTCCAGGAATACAACCTTGTCGAGCGCCTGACGGTGATGGAAAACGTGCTCACCGGTCGCCTGGGCTACATGTCGGCCTTCGATGCCTGGCTGCGGCGCTTCACCAAGACCGACATCGAGGAGGCCTTCCAGCTGCTCGATGCCGTCGGACTGGCGGCCTTCGCCAACCAGCGCGCCGACAGCCTGTCCGGCGGGCAGCGCCAGCGCGTCGGCATCGCCCGCGCGCTGATGCAGCACCCGGACCTCCTGCTGGCGGACGAACCGACCTCCTCGCTCGATCCGAAGACCTCGGTGGAGATCATGGAGATCATGGCCGAGATGGCCGGCAAGCGGAACATCCCGGTGATCGTCAACATCCACAACGTCGAACTGGCCAAGCGCTTTTGCCAGCGCATGATCGGCATGACCGGCGGCAAGGTGGTGTTCGACGGCGCACCCTCGGCGTTGACCGAGTCCGATTTGAAAGCGATTTACGGCGGGCAGGATTGGCTGCATTGAATTCGATGCCTGCCGCGTCGCCCCGCGTCGCGTTCCCGCCCAACTGGCCGGCACGCATCGGCTGGCTGGTGCTGGCCGCCTATGTGGTATGGGCCACCGCGCAGCTCGATTTCACCTGGGAGCGTTTTGTTTCGGGCATCGACAACGGCAGCCGCTTCCTGTCGCGCATGTTCCCGCCGGCCTTCGGCGCGGACAAGGTGGAGATGATCGTCAAGGGCCTGACCGAGAGCCTGCAGATCACCTTCATCGCCACGGTGCTGGGCATCGCGTTGTCGCTGCCGATCGGACTCATGGCGGCGCGAAACCTCATGCCGGCGTGGGTGGTGTGGCCGGCGCGCACGCTCATCGCCGTGTCGCGCTCGTTCCATGAGGTGGTGGTGGCGATCATCTTCGTCAAGGCCGTCGGCTTCGGCGCGATGGCCGGCATCGGCGCGCTGGTGGTCGGCTCGATCGGCTTTGTGGCCAAGCTGTTCGCCGAGGCCATCGAGGAAATCAGCCCGAAGCAGGTCGAGGCGGTGCGCGCCACCGGCGCCTCGTTCATGTCGGTGGTGCTGTTCGGCGTGCTGCCGCAGGTGTTCTCGCGCTTCCTGGGATTTGCCACCTACCAGTTCGATTCCAACCTGCGGCATTCGACGATGATCGGCATCGTCGGCGCGGGTGGCATCGGCGGCACGCTGTTCGCCGCGTTCCAGCGCTTCGACTACGACTTCGTTTGCGCGATCCTCATTTCCATCATCGTCCTGATCATGATCGGTGAGATCATTTCCAATTTCGTCCGCGCCCTATTCTCGGAGAACCTCTCGGTGATCGAGTGGTTCCGTCGCAAGGCGCCGGAACGCCGCGACAAGGCGGTCGCGGTGGTGGAGGGCTGATGAGCGCCCAGCCCGGCATGGCCGCAGCCGAGCGCGAGTGGAAGCGCTTCACGCCCGAGCAGCGCTTCCTGCGTTTCGGTTTCTTCTTTTTTGTCGTCGCTGCGGTGGTGTGGTCGCTCAAGACCATCCAGGTGATCCCCGAGTTCCTCTACGATGCTCCCGAGCAGGTCAAGGATTTCTTCGAGCGCATGTGGCCGATGGACACCGCGTATTACGCCAAGTCGGTGCACGCGGCCCTGATCGAAACGCTCAATATCGCCACGCTGGGCACGCTGCTGTGCATGGTCTTCGCGCTGCCGATCGGCATGATGGCGGCACGCAACCTGGTGCCGTTCTGGCCGCTCAATGTCTTTGCCAAATTCCTGCTGGTGGCGACGCGTTCGGTCAACACGCTGGTCTGGGCGCTGCTGTTCATCGCTATCTTCGGCCCCGGCGCACTGGCCGGCACGCTGGCGATCGCGTTCCGCTCGATCGGCTTCGTCGGCAAGCTGTTCGGCGAGGCGCTCGAGGAAGCGCAGAAAGGCCCGATCGAGGCGCTCACCGCCACCGGCGCGCCGAAAGCCAGCGTGTTCATCAAGGGCTACTGGCCGCAGGTGATGCCGGCGTTCTGGTCGATCGCGCTGTTTCGCTGGGACATCAACGTGCGCGAATCGGCGGTGCTGGGGTTGGTCGGCGCCGGCGGCATCGGCATGGCCATGGACGCCGCCATGAACCTGTTCCGCTGGGACCAGGTCGCGGTGGTGCTGGCCACCGTGTTCGTGGTGGTGATCATCGCCGAGGTCGTGGTGACGGTGATTCGCAAGCGCCTGATCTGACGATTTCAGCCAGCCGGGCTTCGACAGGCTCAGCCCGAACGGTGGATCTGTTGTTCGCGTGGGCCGGGCTTCGATACCTCTGCCCGAACGGACTCCATTGGACCGCTCGGGCTGAGGTATCGAAACCCGCTTTCACCAAAAAAAGCTACCGCTTGTCCCCCGGCATGTGCGTGGCAGCTGGCACGAACGGCTCCACGTCCACCCGCTCGTAACGCACCTCGACGACCTCCAGCTCCTCCGTGCCTCCCGGCGCACGCAGCACGACTGTGTCGCCGGCACGCGCGCGCATCAGCGTACGCGCCAGCGGCGCAATCCAGCTGATGTGGTTTTTCTTGAGATCGATTTCGTCGATGCCGACGATGGTGACGGTGTTTTCCTCGCCGCGCGCGTTGGCGTAAGTCACGGTG
>DASUDU010000354.1:0-4429 GCA_036275435.1 Usitatibacteraceae bacterium
GCGCCATCGGCTCGATCCTCAGGAACACTTCGCCGAACTGCCCGGCGCCGCCGGTCTGCTTCTTGTGCCGGCAGTGGCCGTCGGCCTTGGCCATCACCGTTTCGCGATACGGGATTTTCGGCGGCTTGGTGGTGATTTCCAAGTTGTACTGCTTGGCCATGCGTTCGAGCATGGCGCGCATGTGCAGGTCACCGAGGCCATTGATCACCGTTTCGTGCGTGGTCGGGTGGCGCTCGACGACGAAGCACGGGTCTTCCATTTCCAGCTTGTGCAGGACTTCGAAGATGCGCTGTTCGTCGCCGCGCCGCTTCGGTTCCACCGCCAGCCCGTACATCGGCTGCGGGAAATCCAGCGGCGCCATGTGGATGCGGTCCTCGTCGTGCGAATCGTGCAACACCGCGTCGAAGGCGACTTCCTCGATCTTGGCCACGGCGCCGATCTCGCCGGGGATCAGCTGCTTGACCTCCTGGTACTCCTTGCCCTGCAGCTTATAGAGGTGCCCGGCCTTGAACGGCTTGCTGGTTTCGCCGACGTACAGCTGCGTGCTCGGTGTGATGGTGCCCTGGTGCACGCGGAACACGCCGACCTTGCCGACGAACGGGTCCATCACCACCTTGAACACGTGGGCGATGATGTGCTTCTTCGGGTCCGGCTCGGAGCGGAATTCCTCGGCGTCCTTGCCCTCGCCCTTGACGAACATCGGCGGGTTGCCTTCCATCGGGTTGGGCGCGAGCTTGGCGAAGATATCGAGCAACTCGTTGACGCCCGCGCCGGTCTTGGCCGAGACAAAGCACACCGGCACCAGGTGGCCGTCGCGCAGCGCCTGCTCGAACGGCGCGTGCAACTGCTCCGGGGTGATCGAATCACCCTGCTCGAGGTAGAGCTCCATGAGCTTTTCATCGACCTCGACGACCTGGTCGACCAGCGCCGAGTGCGCCGCCGCCACCGAGGAGAAATCTGCTTCGCCGGCAGGATTGAAGAAGCAGTCGATGACCGACTTGCCGCCGTTGGCCGGCAAATTGATCGGCAGGCATTCCTTGCCGAAGGTTTCCTGGATGCGCGCGAGCAGCGCGGGCAGGTCGACGTTCTCGGCGTCGATCTTGTTGATGACCACCATGCGGCACAGGTGGCGCTTCTGCGCCTGGCTCATCATGCGGTGGGTGGTGAGCTCGATGCCGTTCTGCGCGTTGATCACCACGGCCACGGTTTCGATCGCGTCGAGCGCGGAAACTGCCGGGCCCATGAAATTCGGATACCCGGGCGTGTCAATCAGGTGGATGTGGGTGTCCTGGTGCGTGAAGTGCACCAGCGAGGAATTGAGCGAATGCTGGTACTGTTTCTCCAGCGGGTCGAAGTCGCAGACGGTGGTGCCTTTTTCCACCGTGCCCAGCGCGGGGATGGTGCCGGTGCGGTGCAGGAGCAACTCGGCCAAGGTGGTTTTGCCTGCGCCCGAATGGCCGACGAGCGCAATGGTCCGTAGTTGCCCGGTCGAAAAATTCGACATGTCTCCTCCGCTGATGGTTGTTGGAAACGGCCCCCGGGTTTCGACGACGGGGGCCGTATTTGGAATAGCCTACCATTGGCAGGGCGACTTCACACAACCGCCCTGCCTTGGTTTGCGCCGGATCAAGGTGGCGGGGCCGCGCGAGCCCGCGCCAGCCCGGCGCGCGCCGCGATGGCCGGCTACTTGCCGAATACCATCCGCACCGGAGCCTTGTGGTAGGCGTGGCGCACCTGGGCGTTGTCGAACGCGGCGAAGCCGAACAGGTATTCGGCATCGAGCTTGTCGAACTGCACGTCGAACTTGCTGCCGGTGACCAGCTTGCGGGCGATCACTGCCGTCCAGCGGCCGTCCTTGTAGCCGATCACGGTGTCGAGGTCGCCGCGGTCGCCGGTGAATTTCGAAACCAGGATCGAGGCCACTTCATCGCCCGGGGCGAAGCGCGCGTCGTCGAACGCCACCTTGTCCTCCTCGCGCAGGTAGTAGCTGCCACCCTTGTTGGCCGACTTGCCGTCCTTGTTCATGAACTCGGGCTTGCCGTTGACCAGCTTGATGTCGGCATAGCCGCCGCCGGTCTTCGGGTCGGACTTGCGGCCGGCTTCCTTGGCTTTTTCCTTGTCGAAGCGGGTGTGGTCGAGGTACTGGTCGTCAGTCTGCCCGATGTAGCCGCCGCGGATCGACTTCATGTGCCAGATGTCGCCCAGTTCGCCCTCGGACTCGGTGTATTTGTTGCCGTAGGGCTTGGGCGCTTCGTTTTCGTGGCAGGCGGCAAAGCAGCCTTCCTTGCGGAACGCCTTGATCGAGTTGTTGATGTTCCAGATGAACGCGAATTTGTCCTCGTAATAGACGTTGTCGTCGCCGCCTTTGTCATTCGGGTCGCGCAACATCTTCCAGCTGCCGTCGGCCTGCTTGACGTACGGAAAGCGGCGCACCGACTGGGTCGGATCGTTCCAGCTCACCAGCAGGTACAGCATGTCGGCGGTGTAAGCGGCCTTGAAGGTCGCCTGCGTCGTCCCATCGCCAAAGTTGGCGCCGCGGTTCAGCTTGATCTTGAGTTCCTCGGCGCCGTTCCAGGCTGGATCGGCGGCCAATGCGGCCGGCACCGGAGCCTGCGCGACCTTCTTGGCGGTCAAGGTGTTTTGCGCGAACGCGGTTCCGCCCACGGCCAGCGCCATGGCGCAAGCCAGCGGCGCCCAACGTGCGATGCGTGAAGTGCGGCTGTTCATGGTGTTGCTCCTTTCAATGAATGGCGTGGTTCAACCCACGCAAAGATTGTGCGCCGCAAGATTTGCAGGGTATTGACCGTTGTCACACACCCTGCGATCGCGCAGCTTTGCAAGCGCAATGGGTGCAGCGCATGAGGCCGAAACTGATGCAAGGCACATTGTGCACTGCACCATATCGATCCCACCGCTGGCACGCCGGTCGCGCGTTGCGATGCGCCGTATGCGTTGAGTTTCCGCGTGACCGCGGGCGAACGGCTAACATCCGGCATGTCCGACGACCTCGCGCCCGCCAGCCATTCGCTCAATCCCGGCGTCCGGCGCCGCGAAGTGTTCGCCTGGGCGATGTACGACTTCGCCAATTCGGGCTACACGACCGTCGTGCTCACGGCGGTGTTCAGCGCCTATTTCGTCAGCGTGGTCGCGGCGCGCGCCGAATGGGCGACCTTCGCCTGGACGGCGATGCTGGCCGTCTCTTATCTGCTGGTGATGGTGGCCGGGCCACTGATCGGCGCCTGGGCCGATGCGCGTGCAGCCAAGAAACGCGTGCTGCTTCTCGCCACCATCGGCTGCGTGCTGGCCACGGCGCTGCTCATGGGTGCGACTGCCGGGACGCTGGCGCTGGCGGTGGTGTGCATCATCGTATCCAATTTCTGCTACGCGATCGGCGAGAACATCACCGCCGCATTCCTGCCGGAACTGGCGCGCCCGGAAGCGGTGGGCAAGGTCTCCGGCTGGGGCTGGGCCTGGGGCTATGTCGGCGGGCTGGTGGCGCTGGGCGCCTGCCTTTGGTGGATCAAGGGCGCGGCGGGTCGCGGGCAAACCACCGGCGAGGCGATCCCCGGCACGATGCTGATCACCGCGCTGATCTATGCGCTCGGTGCCACGGTGACCTTCGCGTGGCTCAGGGAACGTGCCGTTGCGGTGCCGGTGCATGTGGCACACGAATCGCTGGCGCGGCTCAAGTCGACGCTGCGCGAAGCGGCGCGCTACCGCGACCTCGCGCTGGTGTTTGCCTGCGGCACGTTCTACCAGGCGGGCGTGGCGACAGTGATCACGCTGGCGGCGATCTACGCGCAGGAGGTGATGGGCTTTTCGACCGAGGACACGCTGATGCTGATCCTCGTCGTCAACGTCACCGCCTGCGCCGGCGCGTTCGGCTTCGGTTACGTGCAGGACGCGATCGGCAAGAAGAAGGCCTTGATGCTTACGCTGTTCGGCTGGGTGGTGATGGTCGCGTTCGCCTACTTCGCCACCACGCGCGCGCTGTTCTGGGTGGCGGCCAATCTTGCGGGGCTGTGCATGGGCTCCAGCCAGTCGGCCGGACGCGCGCTGGTCGCGTACTTTTCCCCGCCGGGGAAAAGCGGCGAGATGTTCGGCCTGTTCGGCGTTTTCACGCGGCTGGCTGCCGTGCTCGGGCCACTGACCTACGGCGCGGTGTCGTGGATCACCGCCAACGACCACCGCCTGGCGATGCTCATCACCGGCGTGTTCTTCGTCGTCGCCATCTTCATCCTCGCCCGCGTCGATGAAACCCGTGGGCGCAATGCGGCAAAATAGCGCGTATGCAGAAAACCTATTACCAGATCCTCGGCGTCACAGCGGAATCGAGCAAGGACGAGATCCGCGCCGCGCACATGAAGGCCGTGGCAAAGCTGATGAACACCGGCATCCCCGACCCGGATTCGAATGCGCTGCTCGACAC
>DASUDU010000355.1:0-3434 GCA_036275435.1 Usitatibacteraceae bacterium
GGAAGTGGTCGGGAACCACCAGGCCCTCGACGATCGCCTCGCCCAGGCCCCAGGACGCCTCGATGACGACCTCATCGGCGCCGGTCACTGGGTGGCGGGTGAACAGTACTCCGGCGCAGTCGGGAAAGACCATGCGCTGCAGCGTCACCGCGGTGCGCGGCGTCCCGCGGATGCCGAGCCTGGCGCGATAGGCGCGCGCGCCATCCGAATGCCCGGACTGCCAGACCGCGCGGATGCCGTCGACGATGCCCTCATAGCCGATGCGATTGAGCTCCGTGAAATGCTGGCCGGCAAAACTGGCGATCGCGGCATCCTCGCCGACGCCGGAGGAGCGGACCGCGTAGGGCTCCGGCCGGTTGCGCAGCAGCGCCTTGAGCGACGCATGCACGGCCGCGTCGCCGGCCACGATGGCATCGACAAACGCCACCGACAATGCCCAGCCGGGCGGCACCGGCAGGCCGGCGCGCAGCGAGGCGCCCAACTGCACCGACTTGCCGCCGAAGGCGGCTTCGTCATAGGCCTCCCGCAGCTCGACCGGCGCGATCATGCAAGGATGGTCACTTCGCCCTTGCCGGCGTCGACGCGCACCCGCGCGCCATTGGGAATTTTTGCGGTGGCAACCTGGCAGCCCACCACGCCCGGCAGGCCGTACTCGCGCGCCACGATCGCCGCATGCGACATCAGCCCGCCGCGGTCGGTGACGATGGCGCCGACCAGCGGCAGCACATAGTTGAATGCGGTCGACGTCGAGCGCGTGACCAGCACGTCGCCCTTTTGGACTTCGCCCAGCGCATCCATGCGGTCGATGACCCGCGCACGCCCCTCGTAGATGCCGCTGCTCACGGAAATGCCGCGCACCACCCGATCGTCGCTGACCCGGTCGCTCGAGCCGAACGTCAGTCCCATGAATGCGCCGGCGGCGCGCATGGTGCGTTGCGCGGCGGGGGGAAACCAATCCGGCGGCGGCGGCGGCCCGGGCATGCCGTTGAGCGTGTGCGGCGCCATGGAGTGGGTCGCCGTGGTGCGAAAGTCGTGCCGGTTCGCCAGTTCCGCCGCGTCCGGCCCGCCGCTTCCGGCGAGCAGGGCAACGACCTCGCTGCAAGTGGCGTCTAGCGCGTGTACAGCCTGCCCGATGCGGCCGCGCGCGGCAAGGCGACGACCGGCTTCCAGCATCGCGTGCCGCGCAATCCCGGCCGACCACAGATCGCTCCAGTAGCTGCGCTCGTCGCGCAGGCGGTTGACCAGCCGCGCCTCGGCCAGACGGTCGTCGAAATCGGCGCGGTGCTCCTCAGGCACGGCAGCGCGGATCCTTGCCGTCTGCTCGCGCACGGTTTGTTCGGCCGCGGCGACGGCCTCCGGCGAATGCCGGGTTTGCAGCGAGCGGACCAGCAATTCGGGCATTTCAATCGCGGTCTTGCAGCTGATGTCGTAGCCGCCCACCACACGGTGCGACACCAGCGCGAGGTAGGTCTTGATGGCGGCGCCGGCAAGCCCCGGCAACGCGCGTAGCCGCTCGAGGATCTCGCCCGGCGCGGCGTCGCCATGAAGCAGGGCGCGCGCCTCGGCATCGTGTTCGATCGCCTCGAGGGCGGCAAGGTATTCATCGGTCACGCCGGCCGAAATCGGCGTGCTGCCGCGCACTGCCTGCGCCAGCTCCGATGCGGGCAAGCCGGTCCACTCGGCCGCGCCGGCCATGAAGTCGCCCATGGTGATCACGCAGGTGACGGTGTAGATATGGTGCTGGTACACCATCGCCTTGGCATTTTCAAAGCACTCCTGCACATGCGCCGCCAGTTCGGCGTCGGAGAGCGCGGCCAGGTTCTTCGATTGCAGGCGCAGGTGGTTGGCGGTGGAGGCCGGCTTGAGGACCGTGTCCCAGTGTTGCAGGTGCTCCCGCCAGGGTTTCTTTTGCAGCACTGTGGAGGCGGTATCGATGCGCGCCTTGATTTCCGGGACTTGCTCGCACAATTGCTGAAACACCTCCTTGGGCGGCGGCCCTTTGGCATCCGGCGGCGCGCCGACGATGCGCGGGCGATGGTAGAAGAAGCCATGGATGAACGTCGGCTCCAGGCATTCCAGCATCAGGCCATAGCAGGCCGTGCCCTCGCGGAAGCCGCGCATGAAGCCCTCGGGGAAGGCCTCCTGCTGGAACCGCGTCAGCGGCAGTGGAAAATGAATGCCGTCCTGCTCCCAGACGCCGGCATCCGGCGCGGTGAATACGAGATCGCTCATGCCGCCTCCTCCTTGGGGTTTGCGGGTTTCTAGGTGGTGTCGTGCAGCGTTTTCCCCGTGTACGCGGTGCATGCCGCCAACGGGCCCTGGCGATCCGCCCGTTCTGGTTGCCCGGTACTGTAACGCAAAAGTCTGCCGCGGCCGGCGCAAACAGCGCTTGTCCCGGCGCGGCCTGTAGACTGGCAATGCCGCAAGCAGCCACAACCGGGCGCAACATCCAGTTGCCTTGCCGGCAAGGCGCACGGAATCGCCGTTGCTGGCATGAGGCCGGGCTGTTGGCGCGCCGCGGCTTGCCGTCGCAACGCGGTCGGGTTCGAATCTGTCGGGGTCAGGAGTGCAGCATGTTCTTGCGGTTCTTGAGATATGCCGGGTCATTGAGTTTCCTCGCGGCGCTTGCCACTGCAACGGCAGAGGCCAGGACTCTGCGCCTGGCGCTTTCCGACGACGCCACGACGCTCGACCCGCACGTGGCCAACCTGGCGATCAACAACCGGCTCTTGAACAACATCTACGAAGGCCTGGTGCGGCGCGACAAGGATTTCCAAATCGCGCCCGCGCTGGCGCTGTCCTGGAGCCAGCCGGATGCCAAGACCTGGCGCTTCAAGTTAAGACCCGACGTGAAGTTCCACGACGGCAGCGTGTTGACCGCCGACGACGTGGTGTTCAGCGTCACGCGGGTGATGCATCCGCTGTCGAACATGAAATGGACGGTGCAGGGCGTGGCCTCGGCCCGGAAAGTGGATGCGCTGACGGTGGACCTGGTGATGGCCGAACCGAACCCGGTGCTGCTGTTGCACCTGGCAGGCTTGGGCGTGATGTCGAAATCGTGGTCGGCCAAGCATGGCGTGAGCACGCCTCAAAACTACAACGACCGCGAGGAAACCTACGCCGTGCGCTACGCCAACGGCACCGGTCCGTTCAAAGTCACCTCGCGCCAGCTCGACGTGAAGACGGTACTCACCGAACACAAGGAGTGGTGGAACCGGAACGCTCCCGAGCGCGGCAATGTGACAACCGTGGAGTGGACGCCGATCAAATCCAACAGCACGCGCATGGCCGCACTGATGACGGGCTCCATCGACTTCGTGCCCGACCCGCCGGTGCAGGATCGCGAGCGCATCAGGAACATGCCATCCACCAAGCTGCAAGTGACCAGCGAGCCGCGCACGATCTTCCTGGTGCTCGACCAGTTCCGCGATGAA
>DASUDU010000356.1:0-2571 GCA_036275435.1 Usitatibacteraceae bacterium
GACACCGTGACCAATTCGCGAATCGCCATGACCCGTCCTGTCGCACTGCGGACCGGCAACTGCAGCAACCCGTCGAGGTCACCCTGCGCTTCGACCGGCAACTGGATCGTCAGCGGCACCGGATACTTGCTGCCATCGTGCAGGTAGTTCGCCGCATCGCCGCTGAACCCGGTGCGCAGCGCATCGACGATTTCGCGCGGCGTGACACCCGCCAGCGCCGCCTTGCGCCGATCCACCAGCAGAAGCTTGCGCGGCGAGTCGGCGATGGCCGAGGTATCGACATCGACCACGCCATCGGTGGCTTCGAACGCGCCACGCAACTTGGCAGCCACCTCGCGCCGGCCTTCAGCCTCCGGGCCGTAGACCTCGGCGACCAGCGGTGCGAGCACCGGCGGCCCCGGAGGAACCTCCACGACCTTGATGTTGGCGTCGAAGCGCCGGCCGATGGCTTGCAGGGCGGGCCGCAGGCGCGTGGCAATCGCGTGGCTTTTTTCGCTGCGGCGGCTTTTGTCGACCAGGTTCACCTGCAACTCGCCGAACTCGTTGCCGCTGCGCAGATAGTACTGGCGCACAAGGCCGTTGAAGTTGATCGGCGCCGCGGTGCCCGCGTAAGCCTGGTAATGCAGCACTTCCGGCACCGTAGCCAGATGCGCGCCCAGCGCCTGGAGGGTGGCCGCGGTCTTTTCCAGCGGCGTGCCTGCGGGCATGTCGACGACCACCTGAAACTCCGACTTGTTGTCGAATGGCAGCATCTTCAGGCGTACCAGCCCGAACACCGGAAGCAGCAGCGACACACCGATGAGGGCAGCGATTACGATGCCAAGGCGCCGCCGTGCCCGGGGGCCGCGGGAGTCGTCTAGAAGCGGGGCAAAAACCCGCGTAAACAGCGGCGTGAGCTTGCGCGACAAGTCGAAGCCGCTCACCGCATGCGTGTCTGTACCGATCGTGCGGGGCGCCATCGCCAAACGCGCAAGCCAGGGCGTCACCACAAACGCGATCGCCAGCGACAGCAGCATGCCCATACTGGCATTGATCGGGATCGGGCTCATGTATGGACCCATCAGCCCGGAAACGAACGCCATCGGCAGCAGCGCCGCAATCACTGTCAGCGTTGCAAGAATGGTCGGGCCGCCCACCTCGTCGACGGCGCCGGGGATCAGTTCAGCCAATGACCGGCCGGGATGCAGGTGCTGGTGGCGATGGATGTTCTCGACAACCACGATGGCATCGTCGACAAGGATGCCGATGGAAAAAATCAGCGCAAACAGCGACACGCGGTTCAGGGTGAAGCCCCACGCCCAGGAAGCGAACAGGGTGGTGGCCAGCGTAAGGATCACCGCGGCACCGACGATCAGCGCTTCGCGCCGGCCCAGTGCGACGAACACCAGCGCCACCACCGAGGCCGTTGCAAACAGCAGCTTTTGGATCAGCTGTTTTGCCTTTTCGTCGGCAGTCTGGCCGTAGTTGCGGGTCTCGATCACTGTGACCGCAGCAGGAATTACCGTATTGCGCAGGATGGCAACACGCGCCAGAACGGCATTGGCCACGTCGATGGCGTTTTCGCCGGGCTTCTTGGTGATCGACAGCGTGACAGCCGGATGCTCGGCCGCGTCGGCGCCCGTGGTGCCGTGCCACACCGCACGCACTAGCGGCGGGGCGCCGTCGCGCACATTGGCCACATCCTTGAGGTAGACCGGCTTGCCGCTGCGCACGCCCACGACCAGCTCGGCCAGCTCCGCGGCGTTTTCGAACCATGGACCTGCTTCCAGGGCGACCGTGCGATTGCCGGAAACGAGGTCCCCGACCGGGCTGCCGGCGTTGGCCGATTGCAGCGCATTGCGCAGGTCGGCAACAGTCACGGAAGTGCTTGCCATGCGCGCGGGCTCGATCTCGATGAGCACCGCGCGGCCGGGTCCGCCGATGGTGCGGATTTCGCGCGTACCCGGGATCCGCTTCAGGTCGAGTTCCACGCCGTGCGCGACGCGCTCCAGGTCTGCTGCGCTGGCTTGTTTGCCGGTCAGCGTCAGGGCCACGATCGGGACATCGTCGATACCCTTGGGTTTGACGACCGGGTCGAGCGCGCCCAGGCCGCGCGGCAGCCAGTCGCTGTTGGAGTGGACGGCGTCGTACAGTCGCGTCAACGCCGTTTCGCGGGGAACGCCGACCTTGAATTGCACCGTGATGATGGCCATTCCCGGCCGCGACACCGACATCACATGCTCGGTGCCGACGATTTGCGCAAGCACCTGCTCTGCCGGAACGGCGACCATCTGTTCGACATCGCGCACCGATGCCCCGGGGAAGGGCACCAGCACGTTCGCCATGGTGACGTTGATTTGCGGTTCCTCCTCGCGTGGCGTGACCAGCACGGCAAACAGACCGAGCAGCAGGGCGACGAGCGCCAGCAGCGGCGTGATCTGTGCCGTCTGGAAAGCCGCGGCGATGCGGCCGGAAATGCCAAGTGTGGGCCGCGAACCCATCAGCGCACGCGCGCGGCCGCCTGGTGGTCGACCGCTACCGCCTCACCCGCGCTGATCCCGGACAGGATTTCCACGTTTCCCGCAGCGCTGC
>DASUDU010000357.1:0-4329 GCA_036275435.1 Usitatibacteraceae bacterium
CTTCAGCGCGCGCGTGCGCGCGTTCTGGCTCTTGTTGCCGTGCAGCGCGTCGGTCGGGATGCCGTCGCGCGCGAGGCGCTCGGCGAGCTTGTTGGCGCCGCGCTTGGTGCGCGTGAACACCAGCGTCTGGCCCCAGTCGCCGGTGCGGATCAGGTAGGAGAGCACCTCGGCCTTCTCGTTCTTGCCGACGTGCACCAGGCGCTGCGCGACGGTGTGCACCGCGGTGTTGCGCGGCGCAATGTCGATCGCGACCGGATCGCGCAGCAGGCCCTGGGCGAGCCGGCGGATCTCGTCCGAGAACGTCGCCGAGAACATGAGGTTCTGCCGCTTGCCCGGCAGCAGCTTCAGCACGCGCCGGATGTCGTGGATGAAGCCCATGTCGAGCATGCGGTCGGCCTCGTCGAGCACGAGGATTTCGATGTGCTTGAAGTCGATCGCGTGCTGCTGGTGGAGGTCGAGCAGGCGGCCGGGCGTGGCAACGACGATGTCGACGCCGCGTTTGAGGGCGCTGATCTGCGGGTTGATGCCGACGCCGCCGAAAATCACCGTCGAGGCCAGCTTGCAGTACTTGCCGTAGACGCGCACGCTTTCCTCGACCTGGGCGGCGAGTTCGCGCGTCGGACACAGGATCAGCGCGCGGGGCGCGCGTGGCCGGTTGCCAGGAACCGGCGCTGCCGACAGGCGTTGCAGCAGCGGCAGCACGAAGCCGGCGGTCTTGCCGGTGCCGGTCTGGGCGCCGGCGAGCAGGTCGCCACCGCTGAGGACCGCGGGGATCGCCTGCGACTGGATGGGGGTTGGGGTGGTGTAGCCGTGTTCGGTGACGGCGCGCACGATGGACTCGGTCAGACCGAGGGATGCAAAACTCATGGGGTTCTTTTCGAAAAACGACGGCCTTGAGCCACGGAGGGCGCCAGTCGGGGCCGGGAGGGGAGGTGCTGCAGCGTCAGGATTGACGTCGGCGAACGGGACTGGTGCTGCCGCCGGAAGCGCGCATCATACAGGCAATTCGCGGCGATCCCCGCGATGTCGTCCGCGCCGGGTGGCGATCAGATTGCGCGAAAGCCTTCCGGCGGATGGCTGCCGGACAAAAGAACCAGCATCGGCTTGCCTTCTTCCTTCCAGTAATCGACCGCATCCTGGAAGATCTCGGTGACGGTCGCCAGTTCGCTTTCATGGTGCGAGGCGAACGCGTCGGTGTGGTCGAAGTAGATTACGTAGCCCGGCGCCTCAAGCCACTCGAAGTCGGTCAGGCAGTCGTAGAAGGCGTCCCAGTTGCGGCCGAAGTGCGTCGGGAACTTCATCGCGACCGCGGCGTGGTTGAGGAATTGCTCCTTCTTTTCGATCTTCTGTCCTTCAAGGTGGAAGAAGGCGAACTTCTTCACCTTGGCGAGCTTGGACAGGTCGCCGACCGCTTGGTGCGCCTTCAGCCAGTACACGCCCGAAGGCGAATCGGAGTCGAACAGTTTTTTCAGCTCAGCGGAAGCCATGGATGTCCTATTCCTTGATCAGCTTGAAGGTGCGGTAGTGGTCATCGGTGTAGTAGCACTCGGCCTGCGCCTTGCCGCCGCAGACGATGCGCCGCGCGCCGCGGTCGCGCGAGCCCGGGGTCTTGACCGTGTACTCGCGGTAATGGCCGCGCGGCTGCTTCGGCAGGGCTTTTTCGCGGTTGGAAAACACGCTGCCATCCTTGGCCGGATAGGGAAACGGGCCGCCCTTGCGGATCAGGGCCAGCGTATCGCGTCCTTCACGCGGCAATTCGGAGGCGGCGATCACCGCGCGGTCCTTCCGGGCGCCGGGATCGAAGGCGTGCGCCGGGACGAAGGCCATGCCGATCAGCAGGGCGGTCAACAACAGTCGGGTCATGCGGGGGTCTCCAGGCCCGCGGCGCTCAACTTGCGGGCGATCTTTTCTTGAAAGCGTTGCGGGTCAATCACCACGCGCTGGTGCCGGCCGCGGCTGATTTCGTCCACGCCGTCGTGCGCGCGGATGGAAAACTCCAGCAGGCGCCCGTCGACGCGCGTCAGCGTGGCTTCCACGGCGACCGTCATCCCGGGCGGCGTTGCCGCGGTGTGCGTGAGGTCGACGTGGGTACCGAGGCTTTGCTCGGCCGGCCAGTCGAGGTGCGGCTTGATCAGGTCGATGCAGGCCCACTCGCACAGCGCGACCATGTAGCCGGTGGCCAGCACGCGCGGCATCACCTGGAAATCCGCCGCTTCCGGATAGATCTGCGGAACCGTCTTCGATTCCGGCACGGTGTAGCGAAAGGTGTGGCTCAGGCCCGGCTGCAGGGTCGGCTTCATGGCTTGGCCGGGCAATGCGGGCAATGCTCGGCATAGAGCACGAGGTGGTGGTCGCGGATGACAAAGCCCAGTTGCCGGGCGACCTTGTCCTGGCGTTTCTCGATTTCCGGATCGGTGAACTCCTCGACGTGGCCGCAATTGACGCAGACGATGTGGTCGTGGTGCGATCCTTCGTTGAGTTCGTACACCGCCCGGCCGGATTCGAAATGGTGGCGGATCAGCAGGCCGGCGTGCTCGAATTGCTGCAGCACGCGGTAGACCGTCGCCAGGCCGATCTCGGAATTGTCCTTGAGCAGGAACCGGTAGACGTCCTCGGCCGAGAGGTGGCGCTGCGGCGTGCTGTTGAACAGGTCCAGCACCTTTCTGCGCGGCAGGGTGGATTTCAGTCCGGTGCTTTTCAGGTTTTGCGAATCGGGCATGGCGGGAAACTTCGGCTCGGAGCGACAATCATAAGACGATTATCGCCGGGCGGCACGGCAGGGCCCCGGTATAATGCCGCGGTTCAACGAATCGAGCCCCCATGCGCCTTCCATCCCTTTCCCTCATTGTATTGATGGCCTGGCTTGCCAGCGGCTGCGCCGGCTTCGGCGTACATCGCATCGACATCCAGCAGGGCAACCTGGTCACGGCCGAGCAGCTGGCCCGCGTCAAGCCGGGCATGTCGCGTCAGGATGTGAAAAACATCCTCGGCACGCCGCTGTTGCAGGACGTGTTCCATGCCGACCGCTGGGATTACTATTTCAGCAACGACATGTCGACCAAGTTCGGGCCATTTGGCCGCGAACGGCAGAAATACCACGTGACCGTGCTGTTCAAGGACGAAAAGGTTGCGAAGATCGAGGGCGAAGCCTCGCCCGCGGAAATCCTCACCGGTGGTGGCGAGCGCCGTTCGCTGCCCAAGACCGACATCCCCGGCGCCCCGCCGGATCCGAAAAAACAGCCGAATTGACATGGGCACCGTCCGCCTAGCCATCGCCGGCGGTGGCGGCCGCATGGGACGTGCGCTGATCGATGCTGCGGCGAGTTCCGGCGATTTGCACGTTGCCTGCATCCTGGAGCACCCCGCCAGTCGGCTGGTCGGCAAGGATGCCGGCGAGTTGTCCGTGCACTGTCGCGGACTGCCGATTCGCGCGGACGTCGCGGCGGCGATTCCGGACGCCGACGTTTTGATCGATTTCACCCGCCCCGAAGGCACCTTGGCGCACCTCGCCGCATGCCGCGCCGCGGGCGTGCGGATGGTGATCGGTACGACCGGTTTTTCCGATGCACAGCTCGAAGCGATTGCCGATGCATCGCGCGACATCGCCATCGTGCGTGCCGGAAACATGAGCATCGGCGTCAATGTCACCCTGAAACTGGTCGAGCAGGCCACCCGCGCGCTGCAAGGCTACGACATCGAGATCATCGAGGCGCACCACAAGATGAAGGTCGATGCCCCTTCCGGGACCGCGCTGATGCTGGGCGATGCCGCCGCAACCGCACTCGGCTGCTCGCTGGCCGAAATCACGGCTCCGGTCCGCCAGGGCCATACCGGGGAGCGCAAGGCCGGCAGCATCGGCTTCTCCTCGATCCGCGCCGGCGACATCGTCGGTGAGCACACCGTGCTGTTTGCCGGGGATGGTGAGCGCGTCGAGATCCGCCACGTGGCCACCTCACGCGGCAACTTCGCCAAGGGTGCGCTGGCGGCGGCGAGGTTTCTCGTCGGCAAACCGAGCGGGTTGTTCGACATGCGCGATGTGCTGGAACTCAACTAATCGTGTCGGGTTGCTGCACTGCGATAACTGCGGTAGAATAACCGCTTAATCGCGCAACAAAACGCGGGAAAGGTCCTCGGGGCCTTTCCCGTTTTTTATGCCCACGCGCGGGATGGCTTCCTGTCCTGTTACGCCCCCGGAGATCCCCGTGCCCGCTTCCGCAACCCGAACGCCCGCCGTGCTCGTGCTCGCCGATGGTTCGGTGTTCAAGGGGGTCTCGATCGGCGCAACGGGCGAGGCGGCCGGGGAAGTGGTGTTCAACACCGCCATGACCG
>DASUDU010000358.1:0-2966 GCA_036275435.1 Usitatibacteraceae bacterium
ACGAGGCCGGGTTCCTAGAGCCGGCGGGCGGCGCGCTGATGGCGCGCAGGGCCATCCAATCGCTTGCCGCGGAGCTGAAGGCCAAGGGGGTGACGTTTTTGTCCGGCACGGTATTGCCCATCCGCCAGGAGCAGGGTGAGCGCGGTGCTTTGCCCATGGTGACCACCAAAGGTGGCGAGCGGATCGAAGCTGAACAGTTCGTCTTCGCGTGCGGCCCGTGGCTGGGTCGCGTTTGCCCGGACGCCCTGGCCGGGCGCCTCTTTGTGACGCGGCAGGAGGTCTTTTTCTTCGCGGTGGATGCCGGTTCCACCGGTGATCTGCCGATCTGGGCTGACCTGCCTTTCTACGGCTTTCCAAGCCTGGAAGGCCGCGGCTTCAAGGTGGCCAACGATACGCACGGACCGGTGATGGACCCGGATACGGCGGATCGCCGTGCCAGCGCGGCAGGCGAGGACGCGGCGCGCGAGTTCCTGGCGCGGCGGTTCCCGTCGCTGGCCAAGGCCCCCCTGAGCGAGACCCGCGTGTGCCAATACGAGAATTCTTCGGACGGCCACCTCGTGATCGACCGGCATCCCGGCCTCGACAATGTGTGGCTCGCCGGATGCGGTTCCGGGCATGGTTTCAAGCACGGGCCGGCGGTGGGCAGCCATGTCGCGGACCTGGTCATGGGCAAGGCCAAGCCCCGCGATCCCTTCCTCATTGCGACGAAGCAGCGACAGCAGGATCGTGCGGTTCAATGAACGGCGGGGCTTCGGCTCGGAAGCATTGCAGCGGTGCGGCAGAGCCGAGCCCTCCGGCGGCGGACCGGAAATGAAAGGAGCCGCTTTAAGTTGAAGTTGCCTGAGACTTCAATAGGCTAGGCGGGCCCCCGACAGGGAGCATTCCAGCCCACGCCGCAGCAGTGGCAGCATCCAACTCCTGGCTACCCAAGCCTGATTTTCACCCCGCCATTGCGCTGTGCTGCGGGTTGGCACAACATGCAACACACCATTGCCGGAGGAGGTGAGAAATGGAGATTAGCGGCTCCTGCCATTGCGGACGAGTTGCCTTCACCGCCGTTATCGATCAAGACAAAGTCGTGGCCTGCCATTGCCGCGATTGCCAGATCTTGTCGGGTGCCCCCTTTCGAACCGTTGCTGAAGCATCGGCTGCTTCGCTCCGGGTCCAAGGCATACCAAAAACGTATGCGTTCGTGCAGCACGGAAACACCATGGAGCAGGCCTTCTGTCCGGAATGCGGCACGCACTTGTATGCATCGAATCGGAGCAAGCCGAATTCGGTCATCATTCGGCTGGGGTGTGTCGATCAGCGCGCAAAACTGGCACCAACGCTGCAAATCTGGAAGGAATCCGCGATGCCATGGCTTGATGGGCTTGCAAGCATTCCTGCTCCTGCAATACCGGTGGATTGTGATGCTACTGGCCAAGACCGATAGGGAGTTGCCTGTCTGAAGGTATCGATGACGACGACATCGCGGGGACATCCTTTGGTGCGGTCAATCGTGTAGCGATTCCTGAATAAATAAAGGGGCCAGGTTCGCATTTCCAAGAAAATGCGAACCTAGCCCTGAGGTTTCCATCAAGGCTCGGCCACCGCTAGATTCTCAATAAGTTCGAACACACAACACACGACCGGCATTTCCAGGCTGGGCTCGCGTCCGATGCGTGCGCACTCGCGACTGAAGAACGCCCAGTGGCCGGCGCGCCAGTACTCCAGCGAGCCGTCGCCCTCGCCCTCGATCCTGGCGTAGTCGCTGCCGACCGCGCGAAACGGCAGGATGTCGACGCGGGTGGTTCGGGTGATGAATGCCGGCCGGTTGTGGTGATCGAGGATGACTTCGATGTCGCCCGGGGCAGGAATCGATTCGCCATCGGCCTCCAGCCCCCACAGCAGGCTGGTTCCGGCGCGCTTCCTGCCGCTGCCGATCAGGGCCAGCAGCTCGGCCGACAATTGCGGCGAATCGCCGTAGAAGTCGATGCGCAGCCGACCTGGCGGCAGCACAATGCCTTGCGCGGCAAGCAATTCCAGAACTTGCCCGGTGGTGATGGTGCCGCTGCCCCACGCACTCGAAGCCGCGTCAGCATTTTTCATATTTCCAGTTCCTCGCCTTCCCCTCGGCCATCCACTCCACCGCCTGCGCGAGGCGGCGCGCCCTGGTGTCCTCGGACTTGGCCTCGACGTACCACGCGACGTATTCCTTTTTCCTGCCCGGCGTGAAGGCCTCGAAGGTCGCCAGCGCCTTCTTGTTCTTCTTCAGCGCGGCCATGAACGCCGGCGGGATTTCCAGCGGCTGGGTTTCCTTGGGCTTGTCGCGCGCGGGTAGCTTCACGCCGGCATCGTGCAGTTTCATCGCGGCTTTGATCAGCCGCGCCAGTTCCTTGTCGGCCGGCAGGTCCGCCAGCGCGCGGATGCGGCCGAAGTCGCCCATCGCCTTTTCGTTCTTCGCGTCGATCTTCAGCGCGTCGCCCAACCAGAAGCCGAACGCGCAATGCGCCTTGAACGCGGCCATGTTGGCAAAGATGCCGCCCTTGTAGTCGAAGTGCGGCATGCCCCACTTGATGGTCTCGCTGCATTCCGGGCAGTGCGTGTGCACCTGCGCGCGCAGGTGCTTGAGGATCGGCTGCGCGAATGGCGCGGATTTGGCAATGTAGGCATCGATTCGCGGATCACGCGTTCCCATGGCTTCCTCCCTGGTTGTTTCGCAACGGCGCGCAGCAGCGGCGCCAACGCACCTACTTTAGCGCCCCGCTGGCCTGCGCGTGCGCGCGGGCGATGCCCGGCCCCATCACGTACTGTTGGAACAGGAAGTCGCGCAGCGCGCTGCCGCCGGCAAACTCGCGGCGAAACGGCGCCAGGTCGATGGATTTGCGCGCCGCATCCAGCTTCTCGCCGCGCGCCGCCGCATCCTTCGCGCCGCGGCCGATCGCCTGCAGCAATGCAAGCTCGCGGCGCACGTAGCTGTCGTC
>DASUDU010000359.1:0-4121 GCA_036275435.1 Usitatibacteraceae bacterium
TTGCGCACCGGCACCGCCAGCCGGCAGGCCGGCCGCAAAAAGGCACAACAGCAGCCCTGCGAGCCGCCAATGCGGATGTAAGGTGCCACCCAGGTCCATCCGACCGTTTCCCAGTGCGCCGCGGCCATGCCGCCAGAATCCCGCAATCCGTCGTCAACGGCTGCGCGGAAATATTGTTGTGGCAGATTCTAAGGCAGGCCCACCACCCTCCACGGAAGTCGCAAATCCGCCCAGCGGCGACCGCTCAGTGCGCCGGCTGCCGATCCTTGGGATGGAAGCGGGCGAGGAATTCGTCCGCCGGAAGTGGACGGCCGAGGTAGTACCCTTGCACCTCGTCGCAGCCATTGCGGCGCAGGATCGACAGCTGTTCAGCCGTCTCGACGCACTCGGCCACCACCTTGAGTTCGAGGTTGTGCGCAAGGCCGATGATGGCATTGACGATTGCCGCGTCGTCGCGGCTGACGACGAGGTCACGAATGAACGCGCCGTCGATCTTCAACGCATCGATCGGCAGTCGCTTCAGCTGGATCAGCGAGGAAAAGCCCTTGCCGAAGTCGTCGATCGCCGCGTGGACTCCGTAATCGCGCAACGCTTCGAGCGTCCGCGACGCCAGCCCCGGGTCGGCAATCAGGCTCGATTCGGTGATTTCGACCATGATGGCGCTTCCGGGCAGCCCGTGCCGGCGCAGTTCCTGGAGCACCTGTTCGGCCACGCCGCTGTGCCTGAGCTGTACCGGCGAGAGGTTTACTGCGACCTGGATCGTGCATCCTGTCTCCAGGCGCCATAGCGCCAGCTGCCGGCAGGTTTCGCGAAACACCCAGGCGCCGATGTCGAGGATCAGGCCGGTGTCCTCGGCGATGGGGATGAACTCGTCGGGCGGCACCAGGCCGCGCTGCGGATGGCGCCAGCGCAACAGCGCCTCGGCGCCGATGACGCTATCCTGCGCGAGGTTGAATTTCGGCTGGTAATGGAGCTCGAATTGACCGGTATCGACGGCGCGCTTCAAGTCGGCTTCCAGCGTCAGCCGTGCGGTTCCTTCGTCGTCGTGCGCCGAGAAGACGTGAACGGAATTGCGTCCCGAATCCTTGGCGCGGAACATCGCCCACTCGGCATGCTTGATCAGCTCGTTGGGGTCGGTGGCGTCCTGCGGATAGCGCGAGATGCCGATGCTGGCCGTGACGAAGACTTCCTGGCCTGCGACGTTGAACGGCGCGGACATCACACGGCGCAATTCACCGAGCGCGTCCTCGAGCCGCCCGGAAAGGCGCTCAAGGTCGAGCAGCATAAGGAACTCGTCGCCCCCGGAGCGCGCCACCAGGTCCCCGTCCACGAGCGTCGAGGCGATGCGCTCGCCAACCTGCTGCAGCAGCTGATCGCCGGCCGGATGACCCAGGCTGTCGTTGACCACCTTCAGCCGGTCGAGGTCCAGCAGCGCAACCGCCAGCGGCAGACCATGCCGCGCGGCACGGCCTGTGTCGCTTTTCAGCCGCTCCACAAACTGCGCGCGATTGGCCAGCCCGGTCAGCAGGTCGTGGTTGGCGATGTACTGCAGGTGGTGCTCGGCGGCAACCCGTGCGGATTGGTCCTGCACGAGCATCAGGTAGGAATCGACCCGGCCCTGGTCATCGCGCAGCACCGAGCCGTTCCACTCGGCGTGGATCACCGAGCCATCGCGCCGCGCGCTGCGCGCATTCAGGGTGAAGCGTTCGGTGGTCGAGGTGCCCAGCCAGTCGAGTTCCATCTCGAAATGGGCGCGGCTTTCCTCGTCGAACAGCTTGAGTTCATCGACGTGGCGCCCGCGCGCCTGCTCCGTGGTCCAGGAAAAGATCTCCGCCGCGCGGCCGGTCCACTCGACGACGCGCCGCTCGCGATCGAGCTGGATCACCCCCAGCGGCGTGTTCGCCAGGTGCGCACTCAAGGTCTCGCGGGCGCGCCCCAGCTTTTGCCGGGCGATGACCCGATCGGTTACATCGGCCAGCACGGCCACGACCGCGGTGACGTGGCCCCTCGCGTCGGTTGCCGGGGCCAGCGTCACATCGACCCAGCAGCGCCGCTCGTTGATGGTCGCTTCGCGCCGGAACCATACCGTTTCCCCGGCAAAGGCACGCTCGCGCTCGCCACGGGTTTCGGCGAGCAATTCGGCCGAAAAGATCGAATCCAGCCTGCGACCGATTGTCGCCTCGCGGCCCAGGCCGAACCAATTGCAGAATTGCGCGTTGGCAAAGCTGAGCGCGTCGTCGCGGCCGACCTTGCACACGGCCAGCGGCAGGTTGTCGGCGATCTGCAACCGTTCCTTTTCGACCGTAGCCAGGCTGCGCTGTGTCTGCTTGAGCGTCT
Source organism: Usitatibacteraceae bacterium (assembly GCA_036275435.1). Lineage (GTDB taxonomy): Bacteria > Pseudomonadota > Gammaproteobacteria > Burkholderiales > Usitatibacteraceae > UKL13-2. Next base: position 2,338 of record DASUDU010000359.1, read on the forward strand.
GGATATCGTAGGCGATGACGAACAAGCCGTCGGTGCGCCCGTCCTCATGCATCACCGGCACGCCCTCGACCGACACCCAACGCTCGCCGGCAGCCGCAAACGGCACCTTGACCTCATGGCGCGCCCGCGTTCCACCCGCACACTCCTGCCACAACTGACGCCAGAAGTCGTCGCTCTGCTTGCCGACCGCATCGATCACCGTCTGGCCGATGATCGCCTCGCGTGGCTTTCCGGTCCACTCGCAGAACCGATCGTTGACGAACTGGAAACGGCTTTCCGCGCTGATGAACGCAACCGGGAAATCCAGTTCGTTGGCCAGGCGCTGCAAGAGCTTTTCCGCGCCGTGCGCGCGGATCTCGCCCTCGACCTGCTCGGTCACGTCGGAAAACTCCGTGTGCAGCACCCAGGCGCCGTCGACCGCGTCGGGAATGCGCGTCACCTGGATCAGGTGCCAGCGCGGACCCGCGACGGTATTGGTGCGTGCGCGCCGCGAAACGGTCTCGAATTCCCCCAAGGATTGCAGGATGGCCTCATGGTCGCGACGATCCGCGAACAGGCGGACCAGCGACTCGTCCTCGTGCTCGCCGGCCTGGCCAAAAGTGCGCGCGTGCGCGGCGTTGCATTCCAGCAACTGTCCGTCTTCGGCATACAGGGCGAAGGGCAATGAGGAGTGCCGCGTGCCGTCGAGCATGCGCAGCGTCTCTTTGCACATCGCCTCGTCGATGACCCTGGCGCGGAAGAACAGGAGGATGCGGCCCGCATCGTCCCGGTATGGCAGCAGGTCGGCCAGAACGGTCACCGGCCGGCCGTGCGGAAGCAGCGTCCATTGCGAGCGCACCCTGCGGCCGGCGCAAACGCGCCGGTGATAGATCGACAGCCGCGTCGCGGCCGCCGCGGTCAACGGGCTGAAGTCGCGGCGGTACAGTTCTTCGCCGGATCGGGCGTCGTACAGCTGAAGCGCCGCCGCGTTGGCCCAGATGATGCGCGCGTTGTCGAGGTCTCGTACCCAGCACGGCGCGGCATCGCCTTCATGGCGCGCCAAGTCCTCGCGGGTCAGCGGCCTGACCGCGCCATCCAGTTCCTGTCCGTCGCGTGGGTCCACAATTGCGCCTTGTCCGCCGGCCCATCCGGCGCCTGCCCGATTCCAAAAGCAACCATACTCCTGGGAACCGCTGTCGTGAAGCGGGGGAGGCGCCGATTTGCCAAATGTTCACGGTCCGCAGTCCAGGACCGGCGCGGCGGGGCAAGCAGGTATCCCGCAATTGCGGGATGGGGGGTGCCTCAGGGCTGCGCAGGGACCGCGAGCAGGTTCGCGCGGTAGTACTTCAGTTCTTCGATCGACTCGTAGATGTCGGCCAGCGCCTCATGTTTGCCGTGCTTCTTGATGCCCGCCATGATCTCGGGCTTCCAGCGCCTGGCCAGTTCCTTGAGGGTCGAGACGTCCAGATTGCGGTAGTGGAAGTACGCCTCCAGTTGCGGCATCCATCGCGCCAGGAAGCGGCGATCCTGGCAGATGGAATTGCCGCACATCGGCGAGGCGCCGGCAGGCACATGCAGCTTGAGGAACTCGATCAATTGCACTTCAGCTTGGGCTTCGGACAGCGCCGAGGCCTTGACCTTGTCGATCAACCCGGACTTCTTGTGCGTGGCCTGATTCCACGAATCCATCGCATTCAACACCGCATCGGGCTGGCGGATGACCAGCACGGGCGCCTCGGCCAGCGCATTGAGCTGCGCATCGGTCACCACCAGGGCGATTTCGATGATGCGATCGGAATCCGGCG
>DASUDU010000360.1:0-4934 GCA_036275435.1 Usitatibacteraceae bacterium
CCGCCAAACGTCGATGCGATGCTCTGGTTTGCCGGCGAGGTGTTGCCGCTGTTGCGACAGAGCCAGGCCGGGATCCGCACGACCGTGATCGGCAGCGATGTTCCCGATTCGGTGCGCCATTTCGCCGCCGAGGATTTCGTGGTCGCCGGTTTTGTCCCGGATGTTGAGCCGCTGTACAACGCTGCGCGCATCGCAATCGCGCCACTGCGCTACGGCGCTGGCGTGAAGGGCAAGGTAAACCTGGCGATGCAGTTCGGCGTGCCGGTCGTGGCCACGTCCTGCTCGATCGAGGGCATGAATCTGGCGGATGGCCGTGATGTACTCAAGGCCGATTCACCGCGCGAATTCGCCGACGCCGTGTTGCGCCTGTATGGCGACGAAGCGCTGTGGATGAAGTTGCGCCAGGGCGGAATCGACAATATCGCCCAGTGGTTTTCGCGCGCCAATGCGCGCCGGGCACTGAAAAACGTCCTCGACCTTTGAATCGTTCCGCTCTTCCAGACCAAGCCCAAGGCATGTGCCAGTACCGGCGGGCGCATTCAGGCCTTCCGCTTGGGTGTCACGCCCGGGATGGACTCCACTGGATGCCAACACCGACTTGCCCATGAGCCCTGCAGCCAGTGAACGGCCGTCTGCCGAGTGTGACGAACGCGTCAAGGTCGTTGCCCTTTACTTTCCGCAATTTCATCGCATCCCGGAAAACGATGCGTGGTGGGGCGAAGGGTTCACGGATTGGGTCAACGTGCGCAAGGCCGAACCGCAGTTTCCCGGCCATTACCAGCCGCGCGTCCCGCAAGGTGGCAACTATTACGACCAATCCCGGCTGGAGACCATCCTCTGGCAAGTCGAGCTTGCCAAAAGCCACGGCGTGCATGGCTTCTGCCACTACCATTACTGGTTCGAGGGCCGGCAGCTTCTGGAAACGCCGACCAACCTGATGCTGGACCATCCGGAAATCGATTTTCCCTTTTGTCTGGCTTGGGCCAACGAAACCTGGTCACGGCGCTGGGATGGGCGGGATCACCATATCCTGCTGCAGCAGACGCACCATGCCGACCCGGAGATGTGGGAAAAGCATTTCCAGTACCTGTTGCGGGCATGGCGCGATCCACGGGCGATCAGGATCGACGGCCGGCCGGTATTCATGATTTATCGTCCGCATTTCATCGAATCGCTCGGTGACATGCTGCGCTTCTGGCGGCGGCGCGCGGCGGAGAGCGGGCTGCCGGGATTGTTCTTTGTGGCGATCAAGCAGTTCGAGTACCCGAAGCCCGAACTGCTCCAGCATTTTGACGGCTCCATGCATTTCCAGCCATTTGAAGCGCTGGCGTCGCCGGACTTCAAGCCCTTGCCGCCTGTTGCCCCGGATGGACCGCGTGAGATCGCCGAAGCGTCCGACGTTGCCGCTGCACCGCAGTATCCAGACCCGGGTTGGCTCAAGCAACAATGGAAGAAATTGCCGTTTTGGTTCCGCTCAGGGATACACAACCTGCGATGGGGGGCTTTCCACTTTCTGACGCGAATCCCGATGCGCATTTATCGCGCGCTGTCTGAGGCAACGCAGGACCGGATTCGTGCCGTCCGTTACAAGTGGTTTCCTTCGCTCGTGATCTGGGATTACGACTCGATGTGGAACCAGATCATCAAGGTCGAGCAGGACTTCGGGCTGACCACATTTCCCGGAGCCTTCGTCGACTGGGACAACACCCCGCGCTACGTCAGGCGCGCGCGCCTGTTCAAGGGCGCGTCGCCCGAGCGATTCCGCTATTGGTTCAGCAAGCTGGTTGCGGCGACCGCAACACGGCCGCCGCGCGAGCGGATCATCTTTGTCAATGCATGGAATGAGTGGGCGGAGGGCACCTATCTGGAGCCCGACGAGCGCTACGGCAAGCAATATCTCGAGGCCGTGCGCGACATTCTCGCCGCCCAGGAAGTTCCGGCCCAAATGTCAAAGTCCAGAACAGGCGCGGGCTTTCAGCCGAAAACGCCTGGAAACCCGCACCAGATCTAGACTTTTTGGCCCGGATCACCAGGATAAGGGGTCGCTCCGGGATCGATGCCTGGCGCCGGCAGGCCGGGCCAGCGCGAGGGACGGCCGGCAAGGGCATCTCCAAGGGCTTCGGCGACCGTATCGACGGGAATCTCACCGATGGCAATGTCCGGTCCCGCCGACGGCCCGGCCGCCGGATGATCGATGGCATGCAACGCCGGATGCCCGAGCGGCCGAAACAGCGCCGACGGCAGGGCAGGATGGTAGAGCGCGACCATCGGCTTGCGCAACGCGCCATACAGGTGGGTGGGTCCGGTGTCGACGCCCACATAGGCGTCCGTGTGGTGCATCACGGCAAGCGTTTGACGCAGGCTCAGCGCTCCGGCAACGCCTGCTGCCTTGCCCGGGAAAATCGCCAGCAGTGGTGCAATCCGCTCACGGTCTGCGGCGCCGCCGAAGAGCACGAATCGAGAGTCGGGATGCGAGTACAGCACACGACGCATCAGCGCTTCGAAATGCGCAATCGGCCAGTCACGGTAGCGCTTGGTCGGAAAACTGGCCACCTGCAATCCGATCAATGGACGTCCGCCCGAGGGAAACAGCGCGTCCAGGCGCGATCGCGCGGCGCCCAGTTCCGCGGGCGTGACGCGCACATCCAGGGCCAGCCCAGCCCGCGGGATACCGACCGCATCGGTCAGCGCAAGGTGCCAGGCGACTGCATGCATGCTGCTTTGGCGGGGCATGTCAACGGCGGCATACAGGCGGGAATCGACCTTGGTGCCTTGCCGCGCAGCGATCACGTGCCGGGCCTTGCGCAACGCGTAACGCAGCAGCGCGGCGTCATTGCGCCAGACAAACGCGTAGTCGTATTCAGGGCCGCGCAGGGTATCCATCCAGCCGCGCAGCGGCGCGCTGCGTTTGGTAATGGCGCCGGTTTTGGCCACATAAGGCAGGTTCTGCAATACCTCGATGCGATCGGCGTGGCCCAGGCAGGTCAAGCGCGCATTCGGGAAATGCGCGGCAATGGCGCGGATCGCCGGGGTGGCCAGCACGGTGTCGCCAATTCGCGTGACGTTGATCAACAAGACTTTGCGCGCTTGCTGTGCTTCGGCGTTGCTGATGAGCGCGACCGGATTCATCGACGCGCGACCCGGTGAAAAACCTCGAGCATCGCATCGACCATCACCTCGATTCCGAAGTGCCGGCGCGCGTACTCCTCACCGGCCTTGCCCATGCGAGCGCGCAACGCGGGATCGGCCATCAACGTGGAAAGCGCCTCGGCCAGCGCCTGCGGGTCTTGTGGCCGGGTCATCAGCCCGGTTTGTCCGTCCTGCACCGCCTCGGCAACCGCGCCAACGGGTGTTGCCACCACCGGGAGGCCACAAGCCATGGCCTGCATGATGCCCTGCGGAACGCCTTCTGCACCGTAGGAGGGCAGGGCAAACACATCCAGCGCGCTGAGCCAATCCGGAACGTCCTCGCGGTTTCCGGCAAAGGTGATCGACTCGCCGAGTCGAAGATCCAGTGCTTGGGACTCAAGCCGGCCGCGTTCGGGTCCGTCGCCAATGAGCACGAGACGCCAGTCCGGGTAACTTGGCTTGAGCGCAGCGAACGCTTCCAACAGGTGCCGGTGTCCTTTCCAGTCGCGCAAGGTGGCGACGATGCCGAGCGTTGGAACATCGGGAAGTCCGAGCCGAAGCCGTACCTGCCGCTGCTCGCGGCGCTTGTAATAAGACAGGTCGATGCCGGTACGAACCGACGTCATGCGCTCCAGCGCAAATCCGTTGTCGCGATTGAGCTGCTGGCGCAGGGCTTCGCCCGTGGTGACAATGTGCGCCGTGGCGGTTTGGTAGAGCCAACGCGTGGCCGCGCGCCGGTTGATCGGCGTCGACACGTGCCGGGTGCGAACTGTCGGTGGCATCCCGGCGAGCAAACGGGAAGCCAGGGCGACCAGCCAGGCATCCGTCGAGCTGTGGGTGTTGATGACATCAAATCCGCGCCCGTTGGCGTTCAGCCAGTTGCGCAGGCGAAACAGGGCCATGGGGCGTTTTGCGGAAATGTCGAGCGCGCAAACCGGCACGCCGCGGCGCAACGCCGCCGCGTGAATTTCCGAGTGCTGCGGTGCTAGCAAGGTAATGCGGTGTCCGCGACCGATCAGGCCTTCGGCTTCGCTGAGAATGCGAATCTCCTGTCCACCCCAGCCCAACGAGGATTCGGTGTGCAGAATCGCCAGGCGCCGCTCGTTCACAGGCGAAACCCCGGATCGTAGTGCTCGAACCATTTTTCCAACACGGTCAGCGCCCAGAGCCGGCCGGCATGGTTGCGTCGTCCGCGCAGGTGCTCGGCATGAAGCCGCTGCAGCGCGCCATTGCGAAACAGGCCGCGACGCCCCAGACCGGCAGGAGAAATGGCGTGCTCCATGGCCGGCTTGAGGCCGCCGGCCAGCCACTCCGACAAGGGCATGACGAAGCCCTGTTTGGGGCGCTCGATGATCTCGCGCGGGAGATAACGCGCGGCAAGTTTTTTCAGGATGTACTTGGTGGTGCCGCCATGCTGTTTCAGGGCCGGGCTCAAGCGGGCGACAAATTCGACGAAGCGATGGTCCAGGTAGGGTACGCGGGCCTCCAGCGAGAAGGCCATGGTCGCGCGGTCGACCTTGGTGAGCAAGTCATCGGGGAGCCACAAGGTGAGGTCCACATGCATGATGCGTTCAAGGTAGCTGGCGGCATTGCAATCGTGGAACCGCTCGGCGGCGTGATCGGCAATATGGTGGGTGCACGCCGCAAATAGCGCCGGCGAAAACAGCCGGGCGTGCGTTGCGCGGTCGAAAACGGTCGGGATGGTTGCATAGCGCTTTTCCAGCGGCAGGCCGCTGGCCTTGAGCAGTCGGTCTTTTTGGAAAGACGGCGGCAGGTGGCGAACCAATGCCGGCAACGGCGAGAAC
>DASUDU010000361.1:0-3415 GCA_036275435.1 Usitatibacteraceae bacterium
GAGGGCCATGGCGATCACAACACGATCATGAAGGCCTCAAAGGCCGCGCGCGAGTTGCTGCAGGCGGCGTCCGAGAAACATCGCGAGCAGTGCCGCATCGACGAACTGTGGGTTTCCACCAAGTGCGGGGAGTCGGACACCACCTCCGGTTGCGGCGCCAATCCGACCGTCGGCAATGCGTTCGACAAGCTCTACGCTGTGGGATCGACGCTGGTGTTCGGCGAGACCAGCGAGATCACCGGCGGCGAGAAGGTGGTCGTCGGCCGCTGCCGCACGCCAAAGGTCGCGGAGGACTTCATGAAGATGTTCAACCGCTACCAGGACCTGATCAACCGGCACAAGACCAGCGACCTGTCCGATTCCCAACCGACCAAGGGCAACATCGCCGGCGGCCTCACCACGATCGAGGAAAAGGCGCTGGGCAACATCCAGAAGATCGGCAAGAAGTGCCTGGTCGATGGTGTGCTCGACAAGGCCGAGATGCCCACCGGCCCGGGCCTGTGGTTCATGGATTCGTCGTCGGCCGCAGCCGAGATGGTGACCTTGTGCGCCGCCTCCGGCTACGCCGTGCACTTCTTCCCGACCGGACAGGGCAATGTGATCGGCAATCCGATCCTGCCGGTCATCAAGATCTGTGCCAACCCGCGCACCGTGCGCACCATGGGCGAGCACATCGACGTCGATTCGTCCGCGCTGCTGCAGCGCGAGATCACGCTCGACCAGGCCGGCGACAAGCTGCTGGACATGATGCTGCGTACCGCGAACGGGCGCCTGACGGCCGCGGAGGCACTGGGTCACCGCGAGTTCGTGTTGACGCGCCTGTACGAAAGCGCCTAGCGGCGAGGGCGTCGCCCGCGTCCATTGCGCGTGGGGTGACGGCGAAGAAGTCCAATACCGGCGCGGCGCTTCGGCCACTTCCGCCCCAAACGTCGCGCCAGTTCTTGAGGTTTACCGCAGCCATGCCCAAGAAAGTCATCATCAGCGAATTCATGGACGCGCCGGCAGTCGAGGCCCTGCGCGCCAACTTCGACGTGACCTACGACGCGGGCCTGGTCGACCGGCCGGCCGAACTGGCTGCGGCGCTCGCCGATGCGCAGGCGCTGATCGTGCGCAACCGCACCCAAGTCAAGGGCGCATTGCTCGACGCCTGCCGGCAGGCAAAGGTCATCGGCCGTTTGGGCGTCGGGCTCGACAACATCGATGTGGCAACCTGCAAGGCGCGCGGCATCGAGGTCATTCCGGCCACCGGCGCCAATGCGCTGGCCGTGGCCGAATACGTCATCGGCACGGCCATGCTGCTGCTGCGCGGCACGTACCTGTCCTCGGCGGCGGTGGCGGATGGCAAATGGCCGCGCAATGTACTGTCCAACGGGCGCGAGACCGCGGGCAAGACGCTGGGACTGGTCGGCTTCGGCGGCATCGGGCAGCTCACCGCGCAACTCGCGCGCGGCCTCGGCATGCGGGTATTGGCCCATGACCCGCTGATTCCGGCGGGCGCCTCTGTCTGGAAAGCGCAGCAAACCGAGCCCGCTTCGTTGGACGAACTGCTCGCGGCCGCCGATGTGGTGAGCCTGCATGTGCCGCTGATCGACACGACCAGAAACCTTTTGAATGCCGCCCGGCTGGCAACGATGAAGTCGGGCGCGATCCTCATCAACACGGCGCGCGGCGGCATCGTCGATGAGGCGGCCCTGGCGGCTGCGTTGCGGGCAGGCAGGCTCGGCGGCGCCGCGCTCGATGTGTTCGAGGCCGAGCCCTTGCCGGCCGGTAGCGTGTTCGCCGGCTGCCCGAACATCCTGCTCACGCCGCACATCGCCGGCGTCACCGCAGAATCGAACGAGCGCGTCTCGTCGATGATCGCCGAGCGCGTCGGCCGGTTCCTGTCCGGGCTCTGATCATGGCACGCCATTCGATCGAGGCCGTCGAGCAGCGCGTGGAGCGGGCTTTCCTGAAAGCCGGTGCCAACGCAGCCATGGCCGGCGCAACGGCGCGCGCACTGGTGTATGCCGAGGCGCGCGGCCTGGCCTCGCACGGCCTGTCGCGCGTCGCGCAGTACACGACGCACTTGAAGAACGGGCGGGCCGATGGTGCCGCGTTGCCGCGCATGGCGCGCGAAAAGGCTGCCGCGGTGCTGATCGACGCCGGACAGGGCCTGGCGTTCGCCGCCTGCGAGCGGGCCGTGTCCGAGGCCATTGCCCGCGCAACGCAGGCGGGCTCGTGTATCGCGGGTGTCACCAACAGCCACCATTTCGGTGTGGCCGCGTATCACCTCGAACAGGTTGCGCGCGCCGGATTGGTCGGCTTCGCCTTCGGCAACTCGCCCGCCGCAATGGCCGCCTGGGGCGGCAAGCGCGCGCTGTTCGGCACCAACCCGATTGCCGCGGCCTTTCCGCGCCGCAACGGCGCGCCGCTGCTCATCGACCTGTCGCTGTCCGAAGTCGCGCGCGGCAAGATCATGGTCGCGGCAAAGAAAGGCGAACCGATTCCGCTGGGCTGGGCGTTGGACAAGAACGGGCAACCGACTACCGACGCGAAGGCCGCCCTGGAGGGCTTCATGATGCCGGCAGGCGGCGTCAAGGGCGCGATGCTGGCGCTGGTCGTCGAATTGTTATGCGTTGCGCTCACCGGCGCGGCGTTCGGATTCGAGGCCGATTCATTTTTCGTCGATGAAGGCAACGCGCCGCGCATCGGGCAGGCGTTCTGGGTCATCGATCCGGCCGCGCTTGCCGGGAATGACGTGTACCTGTCGCGCGTCGAGGCGCTCATCGCCGCGATGCAGGCGGATGCGGGCGTGCGCCTGCCCGGTGCGCGTCGCGAAGACCTGGCGCAACGCGCCGTGCGCGAGGGCATTGAGGTCGCCGACGCCATGTGGGACGACCTGGGCAAGCGCGCCGGGCTCTAAGGGGTTCGCAAGGTGCCGTGCCCTCGCGTTGCAGAAAGAAAAAATCGGCGCATCGCCTGAAGCATCGGCGCGCTCACAAATCCGACCCGGGAAATCGTGACATTCCTGTTGCGCCGAGCGCTTCGCGCATCGCGCCGTGCGCGCGCGCAAACGTCGATCAAAATCACCGCGCCGCATTGTTGGCGGAAGCAGTTCTGCAGTGCACGGGCCGCCGCCTGCCCTCAGGCAAAAGCCGCAAGATCCGCCGCCAATCGCCGCACATGGGCGCGGATTGTATGAACATACAGCCAAATGGCGTGGCGACGGATTTTTCTGGCGGCCAATCTTATGAAGTTACTTTAGATATTTTCGATATCTCCCTAATTATCAACGAGGTTTTCCACAGGGATTTTGAATGAAGATCGAACTGTAAGTCTCTGACAAATAAAGAAAAAATACGCGAAACCCGCTTGACCGCGGGTTTTTGTTTGCCTATAGTGTCCACAAGTGGTGAAAAGTGGGTTTTTAGGGAAT
>DASUDU010000362.1:0-4896 GCA_036275435.1 Usitatibacteraceae bacterium
CAGGTCGGCACCTTCCCGCTGCCCGAGTCGCAGCTCGACCGCTTTCTGATGCGCATCCGCCTCGGATACCCCGACCATGCCGCGGAGCGCTCCCTGCTCAAGGGGGAAGACCGCCGCGAGCTGATCGCGCGCATGGTCCCCGCCATGTCGGTGTCTGACCTGATGGCGTTGCAGCGCGATGTCCCGACCATCTTTGCCTCCGACGCGCTGATCGATTACGTTCAGGCGCTGGTCAATTTCACCCGCGAATCGGCGCACTTCGAAATGGGCCTTTCCCCGCGGGCCGGCCTCGCCATCCTTCGCGCCGCGCAAAGCTGGGCGCTGATGTCCGGGCGGCGCCAGGTGCTGCCGGAAGACGTGCAGGCAATCGTGCCTTCGGTGGTTGGGCATCGGCTGCGGCCGGTCAGCACCGGCCAATCGACAATCGATGACCCGGTTGCCGACCTGATCCGTTCGGTGCCGATTCCCTGAGCGCCGCGCCGCGTGTCCAGCCAGACCCTTAGCCTGCGGCAGCGCGTTTCCGACTGGATTTTCCGCGCCCGCGAACCGGAAATTCCGCCGGTGACGCTGGTGCAGCGGCGCATTTTCATTCTGCCCACCCGGACCGGCTATTTCTTCGGCTTGGTCCTGATCCTGCTGCTGATCGCGTCGATCAATTACAGCCTTTCCCTCGGCTTCCTGCTGACCTTCCTGCTGGCCGGGATGGGCGGGATGGCGATGCTGCACACGTTTCGCAACATCGCGCGCCTGTCGCTCAGCCCGGGGAGGGTCGAGCCGGTGTTTGCGGGTGAAACCGCGCGTTTTCCGATCGTCGTCGCCAACCCGGCCGTCGCGCGCTTTGCGCTGGCCATGCGCCGCGCCCGCGTTGTCGCGGGCGAAACCTGCCATGCCGATGTCGAGGAAGGGCGGCACGCAACACTGGTCCTTCCGGTTTTCGCCGAACGCCGCGGACTGCTCGCCTGCGGGCGGCTGGAGATCTACACCGAATACCCGGTCGGCCTGTTCCATGCCTGGTCGTATGTCGATTTCGGCATGCGTGCGCTGGTCTATCCGGCGCCCGATCCGGGTGCGGGCGCCCTGCCACTTGATCTTTCCGCATCCGGCGACGGCAACATCCCGATCCGCGGCGACGAGGAATTCCAGTCACTGCGCGCCTACCGGCCCGGCGATACGCCGCGGCAGATCGCCTGGAAAGCCCTGGCACGCGAACAGGGACTCCTAGTCAAGGAGTTCGGCGCCACGGCCAGTTCCGACCTGTGGCTCGATTTCGACGCACTGGGCGGCATGCCGGTCGAGCAGCGCCTGTCGCGGCTGACCTGGTGGGTTCTCGAGGCTGAGCGGGCGCAACTTCCCTACGGAATGAAGTTGCCCGGGCTGACCCTCAAGCCGGCAGCCGGTGCACTGCACCGCGACCGCTGCCTCGAGGCATTGGCCCTGTACGGCAGTTCTTCGCCATGAATACCCAGGCCGTCCTGACGCTGTCCAACATCACCTGGCTGCTCGCCGCGATGGCGTTCGTCATTGCGCCGCACGCGGCGCGCATGCCGCTGTGGGTCAGCGCGGTTTGCCTCGGCGCGGGCGCGGCGCGCTGGTGGATCGCGCGCCACGCCTGGCGCACGCCGCCCTGGTGGGTCATGGCGCTGATCGCCATCGGCATCGCCGCCGGCGCGCGGCTCGAGTATGGGCGGCTGCTCGGGCGCGAGGTCGGCGTCACGCTGCTCATCGCCATGCTGTGCCTGAAGGTGCTGGAAATGCGCACCCGGCGCGATGCCGTACTGGCGATCTTCCTCGGTTTCTTCCTTGCCATGACCAACTTCTTCTATTCGCAAACATTGCTCATGGGCGTTTACATGCTCGGCTGCGTCTGGTTGTATGTGGCCACCTTGATCGGATTCAACCGCATCGGCAGCGAGCCGTCCCTGCGCGAGCGCGTCGCACCGGCATTCTGGCTGCTGGTGCAGGCCATTCCGCTGATGCTGGTGCTGTTCTTCCTGTTTCCCCGGCTGTCGGGACCGCTGTGGCGCATGCCGAGCGAGGACTCTGCGGCAACCGGGTTGAGCGACGAGATGACCCCCGGCGACATCAGCAAGCTTTCGCAGTCCGAGGCGGTGGTGTTTCGCGTCGACTTCGACGGCCCGGTGCCGCAAAACGAGGACCTGTACTGGCGCGGCCCGGTGCTCGGGCTGCACTTCGGGCGCAGTTGGCGTGCCGCGTTCGTCGATCCGCGCGCGGCTTCGGCGAACCTCGATTACCAGCCGCAGTCGCCGCCCGTCCATTACCGGGTGACGCTGCAACCGCACAACAAGCCGTGGCTGTTTGCGCTCGACATGCCGGTTCGCGCGCCGGACGACGCGTTTTTCACGCCGGATTTCCAGATGCGCTCGCGCACGCTGGTGGGCAGCCTGCGCTCCTACCCGATGGCATCGCACCTGCGCTTCAAGGCCGGCAGCGTGCTGACCAGCGCGGAACGCCGGCAAAACCTGCAATTGGCGCAGGGGTTCAACCCGCGCGCGCGGCGCTACGCCGAGCAACTGCTGGCAGAAGACCCCGACCCGAAAGTGATCATCGAAAAGCTGATGGCACGCTACAACCGCGAATTCGACTATACGGTCGAACCGCCCAAGCTTGGCGTGAATGCGGTCGACGAATTCCTTTTTGACACGAAAAAGGGCTTTTGCGAACACTACGCGGGGAGTTTCGTGTTCCTGATGCGCGCCGCCGGGATCCCGGCACGCGTGGTCACCGGTTACCAGGGCGGCGAGGTAAACCCGATCACCCGCCAGCTGGTGGTACGGCAGGCCGAGGCTCATGCATGGGCGGAAGTGTGGCTCGAGGGGCTCGGCTGGCTGCGTGCCGACCCGACCTTTGCGGTGTCACCCCTGCGCATCAACCGCGGCATGACCGCCGCACTCGGCCCGATCGGCGTGCTGAACACCCTCATGGAAGCCGACGGCCTGGGGGTGCTCAAGCAAATCGCGTTTTCCTGGGATGCGCTCAACAACCAGTGGAACCAATGGGTGATCGGCTTCAACGCCGACCGCCAGCGGCTGGCGATGGACATGTTCTTCGGCGTCAAGGAAGCAGACTGGCGTGACATCGCCAAGCACCTGCTGCTCGGCGTGTTTCTGGTCGGAGGAACCGCAGGCACGTTGGTGCTGCTTCGCGCCTATCGCAGGCGCCAGCCGCCGCTGATCCGCTCCTGGAATGCCTTGTGCGAGAAACTGGCGAAAGCCGGGCTGCCTCGCGCGCCGCACGAGGCACCCCTGGACTACCTTGCGCGGATCGAAGCTGCACGCCCCGACCTGGCTTTCCGGCTTCGGCCCCTGGTGGATGCCTACGTCGCGCTGCGCTATGCCCCGCAGGATCAACAGCCGGTTGACGTGACCGCGTTCGGCGCGATGGTCGGGGAATTTCGCGCCGGACGGGCTGCCTGATGCGGGCGCGCTGCCGCGGACGAATTACAGCGGCGGGATGCGCAGCATCTGTCCCGGATAGATCTTGTCCGGGTGGGTGAGCATCGGCTTGTTGGCTTCAAAGATGACCGGGTATTTGTTGGCGTCGCCATAAAACTTCCTGGCGATCTTTGACAGGTTGTCTCCGCTGACCACCTCGTGCCACTGCGCCTCGGGTTCCGGATTGGCCACGTCGAGGCCGTCATTGACCGCGGCGACACCAGCCACATTGCCGCAGCAGAGCAGGATCTTCTCCTTGGTTGCCTGGTCGGGCGCCGTGCCGAATACATCCACCGCAGATGTTGCCGGATCGAAGTTGACCTTCAGGCCGTCTGCATCGAGGTTTTGCGCATGGATGTAATCGATGATTGCATTTGCCGCTGCATCGGCCATTTCCTGCGCGCGCGCTTGCGCCGCGGCATTGTCCGGCGCGGCGCTGGCCTGCGCCTGCGCGGCCTCGGTTTCCTTGTGGCCGAACAGCTTCTGTCCAGCTTCCTTGATGAAACTCATCAGTCCCATGATTTCCCCTGCATGTCGTTGGAAAAAAAGCGCCGCACCCTGAGGCGATGCGGCGTGCCAGGCACCACGATACTCCCGATCCGGCGCAGCCTGCGCCGCGAAGCTGCCACGACGCAGATGTTCATGTTCGCGCTGCCTGCCACGCGCGTGGATCGCAGCCCTAACCGGAAGGCGGCGTATCCCGGTGGATTGCGGGAAAACTCCCCGACTGGCGGGCATTTTCAGGCGTTTTCGCGCTGAACCCCGCGCCCGTCGACGAGTTTTGTCTCGGCCCTGCTGCGTGGCGCGACGTGATCCTGGGTTGAAAACGCAGCGTGTCGAGCCCCCGAATTGCGCATTTTGGGGATTGGGGCGCGCTTGCAGCGAAAATGGTGCCATGAATCCTGAATCCGGCAACCCGAACCCGCCACGCAAGTCCGCCCTTGCCTCGCTCAAAGGCCTGCTGCCCTTTCTGGAGCCATACCGGCTGCAATTCGTCTGGGCTGGTCTCGCGCTGCTGGTGGCCGCGAGCGCGACGCTGGCGCTGCCGCTGGCCTTCAAGCAGATGATCGACTTAGGGTTCGGCGCGGCCGGGTCGAAAAGCATCGAGCATGTCGATTTCTACTTTCTCGCCCTGTTCGGCGTGGCCGGTGTGCTGGCGTTGGCGACCGCGGCGCGGTTCTACGCCGTTTCCTGGCTGGGTGAGCGGGTCACGGCCGACATTCGCGGCGCCGTGTACCGGCATGTCATCGAGCAGAGTCCGCAGTTCTTTGAAATCACCAAGAGCGGCGAGGTGCTCTCGCGTCTGACCGCCGACACGACCCTGGTGCAAACCGTGGTCGGCACCAGCATTTCGATGGCGCTGCGCAACACGTTGTTGTTTGCCGGCGGCCTGGTCATGATGTTCATCACCAGCCCGAAGCTGTCGGCGATCATCATCGTCCTG
>DASUDU010000363.1:0-8711 GCA_036275435.1 Usitatibacteraceae bacterium
ATCGGAAAACCGCCGCCCACCACCTTGCCGTAGGTTACCAGGTCGGCGCGTATGTCGAACAACGCCTGAATGCCGCCCGGATGCGAACGAAAGCCCGTCACCACCTCATCGAAAATCAGCAGGGCACCGCCTTGTTCCGTGACGCCGCGAAGTTCCTTGAGAAATTCCACGGGCCGGAAGTCCGGGCGCCGACTTTGCACCGGCTCCACCAGCACGGCGGCAAGATCCTCGATGTTGGCCTTGATGAATTCCATCGATTCGGCAGTTCCGTAATCGAGAACAACGACGTGTTCCGACGTGTTCGGCAGGATGCCCGGCGCGGCCGGCACCGCGCGGTGTTTCCTGGTGGCCCGCACGATCACCTCGTCGAAAATCCCGTGATAGGCACCGGTAAAGATCGCGATGGTGTTCCTGCCGGTGACGGTGCGCGCAACGCGAACGGCTCCCATCACTGCCTCCGAGCCGGTATTGCAAAGTGCCGCGCGGTCATTGCCGGTCAGTTCGCAGACCAGCTCCGCGACTTCTCCGGCCAGCGGGTGCTGCGGACCGATGTCATAGCCGTCGTCGACCTGCTTTCTTACCGCGTCGACAACAAAGTCTGGCTGCCAGCCGAACATGTTCATGCCGAAGCCGTTCAAGACGTCGATGTACTCGTTGCCATCCAGGTCCCACATCCGCGCGCCCTTGGACTTGCCAATGACGATCTGGTAGATGATTTCCTTGAGTACCGGGCGGAAGCCGTTGACTACGCGCGGATCGGCCAATCGAGGGCGATACCTTTCGGTGTATTCCTTCGACTGTTTCGTTTTTGCGATATAGCGGCGCATGAAGGCATCGAGCCGCACCTTTTGTCGCTCGCTGATCTCCATCTTGTCGGTGTGGATGCGCGCGATGGCGCCGAATGCCTTCTTGACGTCATATTTGGTAACGGGCTTCTCGCTTTCATCCTCGGCCGGAATTGCGGCGGCAGCCGACGCGAGCGCCGTGGAAGCAGGAGCGGGAGCCGCAGCCGGAACCGGAGCTGGCAAACCGGCACCGCGCAGCATCGCCAACTGTTGCGCCATTAACTGCATTTGCTGGGCGATGACCTGCTCGATGACGCCCGAAGGCGCTGTACCGGAAGCGGGCATCAAGGCCACAGTTGACATGGTCGGTGCGCCTGCGGCGGAAATGCCGGTCGCGGGGGCGCTCGGCGCTGGCGCGGCGGGCAGTTGCTGGTCGAGGTGGAGCGCCAATGCATCGATTGAGCGAAGGCTCTCCATCAGCTGGCGAAAGGTAACATTGACCTTGAAGGTCTTCTTCACCTGGATGGCAACCTGGGTGAGCGACAGCGAATCGAGCCCCAGTTCGACGAATGGCGCATCGGTTGGTGCGCTGGCTAGTTCAAGGCCAGACACCTCCTCAAGAATCGCGGTCAGCTGCGATGCGAGCTCGGCAACACGATTGAAATTGGGCATGGGCGAGGATTCCGCTGAAGGGATAGTTGAAGGCGTCGCGGCAGAGGAAAGCGCAAACGAATGGATCGCTTGGGCCGGAACGACCGCAGCCGGTACGGACGGTGTAGATGCAACCGCGGCAGCAGCGGGGGCATCGACCCAAAATCGCTGTCGTTCGAAGGCGGTGGTGGGCAGCGCGATGCGACGGCGACCCGAATCGAAATGCGCGTAGTCCATTTCGATCCCTGTCGTCCACATCTTTCCTGCGGCCAGCCGCAAAGCCGCGCATTCGCTGCCCGGTTCGTCGCCAAGCGTTGGCGTAGCCGGGGGCGCCGGGCGGTCCTTCGTTGCATGCTGGCGCGCAAGCGTGGCCAGCGTCGCGCGAGGCCCGAGTTCCAGGTAAAAGCGATCCGGGGTTGCCAGCATTTCGGTCAGAGCTGGGGAGAAGCGCACCGGCTCGCGCAGGTGCGCGGACCAGTAGCGTGGGTCGGTGGCTTGCGCGTCCGTCAGGTTCTTGCCGGTCGTGGTCGACTGAATCGGGATCGACGGCACGCAGAGCTTTACCTTGGCAATGGCTTCCTCGAACGGTGCAACGGCCGGATCCATCATCGCCGAATGAAAAGCGTGTGATGTCACCAGAGCCCGGCAACCAATCCCGTGCTTCTCCAGCGCCGCCTGGAACGCATCGACCTCGGTGTGCGGCCCGGCGACAACGCATAGCCCCGGGCTGTTTTCAGCCGCGAGAGAAATGTGTGGCGGCAGGCGCGGCTCGATGGCCGCCGCGGCAGCCCGTACCGCCAACATCCGTCCCGGAGGCATCGACTGCATCAATGCACCACGGTGGGCCACCAGGCGCACCGCATCGGCCGGCTGAAAGACGCCTGCGATGGTTGCGGCAACGAATTCGCCGACGCTGTGCCCGACCATCGCCTTGGGAATCACGCCAAGCGCCATCATCAGCCGTGCCATTGCATATTCGATGATGAACAGGGCCGGCTGGGTAATCGCCGTGTCCGTCAGTGCCGCCGGATCGTCGGACAGGAGGCGCTCCTTCATTTCAAATGTCGTTACGCCCGCGAGTGCGGCAAGACATTCGTCGAACGCATTCTTAAACGTCGGCTCGGCAGCGTACAGCGCGCTGCCCATGCGCGAGTACTGGGCACCCTGTCCCGGAAACATGAAGATCACGTCCGGTACGCGCGCCGGCACCTTTCCGGTCACCAAGGCTGGCCCGCCTGCCTTGAGCAGCGCGACGGCCTCCGCAGGAGTTGAGGCGACCAGCGCCACACGCTCCGCGAACGCCTTGCGGCCGACGCGAAGCGTAAACGCCGCGTCGGCGAGGTTGGGCGCGGTTGCGCCGTCGAACCGTTCAGCCAGTCGGATCCTTGTCGTCGCTAGCGACGTTGGGGTGCGAGCCGAAATCAACAGCAGTTGAGGCCCGGCGGCCGGTGTAGAAGGGGCCTGATCGGGTGCCTCTTCCAGGACCGCATGCGCGTTGGTTCCGCCGACGCCAAATGAACTCACCCCAGCCCGGCGCGCAGCACCTGCCACCCGCGGCCACGGGAAGGTTTTGTCATTGACGACAAAAGGGCTTCCGGCGAAGTCGATCTTGGGGTTTGGCGCGGCAAAGCCGATTGAAGCCGGCAGCGTCTCATGCCACAGTGCCAGTGCGGTCTTGATCACGCCCGTCGCGCCCGCTGCGATGACAGTGTGTCCGATGTTGCTCTTGACCGAACCGATGCGGCACTTTGTGGCGTGGTTCGCCGCAAAGCCGGTTGCGCGGAACGCCTGCGTGAGGGCTTCGATTTCAACCGGGTCGCCCAAGGGCGTTGCTGTGCCGTGCGCCTCGATGTAGGAGATAGCGCGAGCATCCACACGCGCATCGGCCAGCGCCGCGGCGACCACCGCCGCCTGCCCGTCAACGCTTGGCGCGGTAAAGCTGGCCTTCGCACCGCCGTCATTGTTCACTGCGACCCCGCGGATCACGGCGTAGACGGTGTCGCAATCCCGCTCGGCATCGGACAGCCGCTTGAGAAGGACCACCGCAGCGCCGTCGCTGAAAACGGTTCCCTGCGCGCCGGCATCAAATGTTCGGGTGTGCCCGTCCGGCGACAACATCGCGCCCTCCTGGTAGAGGTAGCCGCTGTTTGGCGGACAGGTAACCGATGCCCCTCCCGCAACCGCCATGTCGCATTGGCCCGCGCGCAATGCCGCAACTGCCTGCGCGATCGCCACCAGCGATGTCGAGCAGGCGGTGTGCACGCTGACGGCCGGGCCGGTGAGATTCAGCCGGTTCGCCGTGCGCGTGGCAATGTAATCCTTTTCATTGGCGAGCATCACCTGAAACTCGCCCACGCGCGCCACCTTGTCGGGGTGAAATTGCACGTGTTTCTGGAAATACGTCGCGTTGTACATGCCGGCAAACACACCGACTGGGAACGGGCAGGTGTCCGGCGCATAACCGCCGCGTTCGAGGACCTCCCATGCCAGTTCAAGAAAGATCCGCTGCTGCGGGTCCATCAGTTCCGCCTCTTTCGGCGGGATGCCGAAAAACGCTGCGTCAAACAGTTGCACGTCGTCGATTACACCGCGTGCGGCGACATAGTTTTCGTCCCCCGTCACGGACGCGGGCAGGGACGGGTCCAGCGCCGCCTTGTCGAAATAAGTGATGGACTCCTTGCCTTCGAGGAGGTTTTGCCAGAACGCGTCGATGTCCGCGGCACCGGGCAGCCGCCCCGCCATGGCGACGATGGCAATCGGATCATGGGCGCCCGATCGGCCGGTTGCTGCCAGACGGTTTGCGGCAATTCCCGTCGATTTGCTTGCCAGCTTGGCGGCAATGGAGGCCGGCGTCGGGTCGCTGAAGAAAACCGTGGTTGCAACTTTTCGCCCGATTTCGCGCTGCAGTCTGGCCAGCACCTGAAGGACCAACAGCGAAGTGCCGCCCAATTCGAAGAAGTTATCCAGGCGACCGACCCTGTCCACACCCAGCACTTCCGTAAACAAACGGGCAAGCCGAAGTTCATCCGTACCTTGCGCTTCCTGAAACGGCACGGAAAGCTCGGGTCGCTGGGTGTCGGGAACCGGCAGGGCGCGGCGATCAAGTTTGCCATTGCTGGTCACCGGTAGCGCGCTGAGCGGAACAAACGCCGCGGGAATCATGAATTCCGGGAGTTGCGGAGCAAGGAACTTGCGCAGCTCGGCGCTCCCGGCGAATGCGCCATTTGAAACCACATACGCAACCAGCCGTTTTGAACCCGGCATGTCCTCGCGTGCGATCACCGCGCAGGCGCGAATGCTCGGATGCCGCGAAAGCGCAGCTTCGATTTCGCCGATCTCGATACGAAATCCGCGGATCTTCACCTGGCCGTCGCGCCGGCCGATGAACTCGATGTTCCCGTCAGGCAAGTAGCGCACCAGGTCGCCGGTGCGGTAGAGTCTGTCGCCGCTGTCGGGAAAAGGATTGGCAATGAACTTTTCCGTGTTCAACTCGGGGCGATTGAGATAGCCGCGTGCCACACCGTGCCCGCCGACGCACAACTCGCCGATGATGCCGATCGGAACCGGCTCAAGCCGTGAGTTGACAATGAATACCGGGGTGGCCGATACCGGACGCCCGATGGGGATCGAGCGTGTGTCGGGGCCGATGTCGCGCGGAATCCGGTAGGTTGCGGTAAATGTCGTGCACTCAGTCGGGCCGTAACCGTTGATCAGCTTCGTCGCGGGAAGTGCTTTGATGGCGCGGATGATGTGCGGTACGGAAAGTGCTTCTCCGCCGACCAGCAACTCGGCAAGTCCATCCAGCCGGGTCGCGTCGTCGTCGACGATTGCGTTGAACAGGGCTGCGGTAAGCCACGCCGAGGTAACACCCAGCTTGCCGATGGATTCCGCAAGACCCGGCCCGGTCGGGATGTCTTCGTGGTGAATCGCGCAAACGCCACCGTTGAGGAGCGGCCCCCAAATCTCCAGCGTGGAGGCATCGAAGCCAAGCGGTGCGGCGTGCAGAAAGACTGTTTCGGGCTTCAGGCTTGCAAAGTTTGAACCGCACACCAGCCGCAGGATCGCGTGGTGTTCAATCACAATCCCTTTGGGGGTTCCGGTGGAACCCGACGTGTACATCAGGTAGGCCGTGCCGTCGCCGCCGGGCAGGGTCGCGTTCGCTGTTGAAGACAACGGTTGCAGAAGTTCCTGCATCGGCATCCGCTGGCAATGCCCGGGCAACGCGAAGTTGAAGTCCTGCGCGAGGACAATGCCCACCGCAGCCGCGTCACGAAGCATGAATTGGATCCGCTCGGCCGGATAGCGCAGGTCGATTGGAACGTAGGCGGCGCCGACCTTCAGGATCCCCAGCAGGATCACCAGCGAGTCGGCCGAGCGCGGCAAGGCTAACGCAACCGCGTCGCCAGTCTTTGCGCCGCACGCAGCAAGGCGATGCGCGACTGCGCGGCTCCTTGCATCGAGCGTCGCGTAGTCCATTTCACAAACGCGACCGGACTGATGCCAACGAATCGCGACACGGCTGGGATTCTGCTTCGCCTGAACCGAAAACAGTCCCGAAACCGACGCCAGCGGGTCAATTCCAGGCAGCCGCATGTTCCACTTGCGCAGCAGGGTATCTGCCTGCTCGGGCGGCAACAACGGGATGCGGCCAATCGCGGTGCCCGGTTCGCTGAGCAGGACACTCACCACCCGACCTGCCGTTGCAAGCAGCGTTTCGATGAGGTGCGCGGGGTAAATGTGCGACAGGTAGCGGACCGCGAGTCGCGCATCTTCATCGTTGACAACACCGGCCACTATCGGCGTTTGCTCATCCGGCGGCATCGAAGCCGGGTTGGCCCAGATGAAATCGGCGTCGCTCGAATCTCCGGTGCCCGCCTTGCCGCGTCGCAGGGCATCCAGCGATCCGATCCATTGGCCGAGTGGCAGGTCACGGTCGAACGGCCGCTCGATTGCTGCGCGATTGTCTTCGACCAGCGAAAAAACGCCGGCGCCAGTGAGGTAATCGACCGCGAGCAGCCATGCGGCGGCGGCGGCGCTGTCAGAAAGCCAGCCTTGCTTTGCGCTGAGTACCCGCAGTGTCTTCGCGCCATTCCCTGCCAGCGCGATACTCGCTTCCGCAACCTCGCCGGCAGCGCGGACGCGTGCCGGTACCGCAACGTCGCGCAGCGATGGCGGTGGCGTCTCGCGACTATCTGCGCGTCGAATTCGCGGGTCGGCGGACTTCTTTGAGCTGCGTTCGGCCATGGTCCGTCAATGTGCCGGAAGGGCATGAGTGGTCTGCGAACAAGTGTATCAAACAGCGCGTCGCGCAATTCGTCGGTAGTGGGAAAACCGGTGTGATTTCCACGCGAATTCACAGGATCTTGCAAATGGGCGCCGCCTTCCGGAAAAATTACGAAGAAAATGAAAAGTTATTGTCTGGCGGGGCTTTTCAGGCGAAAAGCCCTGGAAAGCCTTGTCAGCGCTTGAGTTTTATGCGGGCGACAGGTTCAGCTCGCGGGCATTCGGCAAGAAAACAACAACCGGGGAATTCGTCGGTATTCTCGATGGGTGGAACAGGCGGGAATCTTCCACAGTTCGCCGGCAGGCGAAAACGGCTTGGACGGCGCGAAGCAGTGCTTTGCGAAAACCCGCTCCCGCCCCTCGTCACGGCGCCTCGATTCCGCCCCATGCCACAAAGAAAAACGCCATCCCAAGTTATGGGATGGCGCTGACGCTACTGGTGGAGCCGGCGGGAATCGAACCCGCGTCCGCAAGCCCTCCACAGGCCGCTCTACATACTTAGATCCCCTCTTTTGATTCTGACCGTTCGAGCGCCGGTGGGCAGGCTCGGGAACAGCGGGTCACCTTGATTTAACCTTGCACCAAGTGACCCGATGCAAGGCGATCCTCGTTAATGACTCTGCTGTGTGTTGCCACACCTGACGTTGAGGCCCATCAGTGCAGAGTCCAGCCGGGTATTAAGCGGCCAGAGCGTAGTTTTCGTCGTTTGCGACTATTGATTTGTGGGTGTATTTACGAGGTAGCCACGCCTCGGTATGCACGGTTCTGCTTTGTTGCCCACGTCGAAACCAGGTCGGCCCCGAATTCGATTGGTGCAATGATTCTACGCTGATGTGGGGGTGACGGCCAGCAATTCAAGCCGCCTTCGCGGCCGGCCAATCGATGGTGATGCGTGCGCCGCCCATGGCGGAAGTGGAAATCAGCGCACGGCCGCCGTGCCACTCGGCGATGCGCTGCACGATCGCCAAGCCCAGCCCGGTACCCCCGGCATTGTCATGGCGCGTGCGGCTGCCGTCGAGGCGGGCGAAGGGCACGAACAGCCGCGCCTGGTCCGCCACCGGGATTCCCGGCCCGTCGTCATCGACGTGGATCTGGTAGCGGTTGCGGCTCGCTTCCACGCGCACTTCCACGCGCGTCTTCGCGTAACGCAAGGCATTGCGGACGAGGTTCTGCACCGCGCGTGCCATGTACTTCGGCTCGCACGCGGCGTCGGCCACGCTCGCCTCGACTGCCACCGGGATGCTGATGTCCGCCGCCTGCGCGGCTTCGATCTCGTCCTCGACGGCGTGCGGCAGCCAGCTCTCCACCGGCACCGGCTGCATGTCGATCGCCGGCGTGGCGGCATTGCGCTCCAGGCGCGAATACAACAGCATTTCCTGCACCAGCGAGTCGAGTTCATCGACATCCTGGTGCATCTTGCGGATCAGTTGCTCGCGTTCGGCCGCTCCCGCATCCTCGGCCAGCGACAGGGCGAAGCGCAGGCGCGACAGCGGCGTCTTCAACTCGTGCGACACGGCGTTGGTCAGGTCGCGCTGCGAATTGACCAGCTTGCCGATG
Source organism: Usitatibacteraceae bacterium (assembly GCA_036275435.1). GTDB lineage: Bacteria > Pseudomonadota > Gammaproteobacteria > Burkholderiales > Usitatibacteraceae > UKL13-2. Next base: position 8,277 of record DASUDU010000363.1, read on the forward strand.
CGCTCGGCCATGCGGTTGAACGAATCGGCGATCGGCCGCAGCGCGGCGCCCTTGGAAATATGCAGCTGCAGGTCAAAGTTGCCGGCCCCGACCTGCTCGGCGGCCGCATCGACCTTCTTCATGTCCCGCCAGAACAATCTGAGCCAGAGCAGCAGCGCCAGCGCGTACATCGACGATTCGACCATCCAGGTGAACACGATCGGGCGGAAGATCCCGAAAATCAGCGGCTGGACCGGGGCCGGCGCGGTCAGCACCGCGACCTGGTCGGTATCCCGCAGCAGGCGGTACATCACAACGCCACCGTCATTGGGCAGCGTGCGGATGTGCACCCCGCGCTGGCCGATGCGCGTGCGTGCCGCGTCGTCGATGTCCGCATCTTTCTTCAGTTGCCCCAGCGGCACCACCCTGGCCGGCGTGCCGAGCCGTTGTTCGATC